>CAMVHW010000106.1 GCA_947167395.1 uncultured Bacteroidales bacterium | reverse complement strand
GATATATTCACATCTCTACTTAAAGAGCGTAGTAAGATAGCAGCCATAATAGACGAATACGGCTGTTTTCAAGGTATTCTGACATTGGAAGATATAATAGAAACTATTTTCGGGTTGGAGATTATGGACGAGAACGACGAGATAGCCGATATGCAAGCATACGCACGCGAACGCTGGCAACAAAGAATAAAGAGATACAAGAATAAGACGAAAGTTAGTTGAGAGTTAAAAGTTTATAGTTGAAAGAAGTTGGAGAGTTTTAAGTTAAGAGTTGTGAGTTTTTTTTATGAGATTGAATAAAGAAAATAAAGTTTGTATAGGTCTGTTCCTGTTCCTTGTTTCCCCTACTCTATTAGGTTTGTTCTTGGCGGAAAATATAGGTGAGGGCTTGCTTGATTACCTGCTGTTCTTCTTGGCAGGCATAAGCATATATGTAGCAGGTATATCGTTACTGAAAAAGAAAACATTTTTCTATATAGCCACCATAACTTTTGTTCCCAACGGCATAGAGATAGTACATCTTATTCTCAACCATGCCACCACCTCCTTGCAATTCCTTTATACCTGCGTATTATCCGAAATAGGCGAATTGATGGAACTGGCAACCTCTTATTGGTGGGTGTTTGTTATCGCTTGTATATTCTGGATAACCTATCTTTATCTATTAAAACACTATGTAACTAACGAATACATAATCATTAAGCCTTGGTTGCGTTATGTAATAGCCGGTGTTTGTGTTCTATACATACTTGTATTTTGGAACAGAACACAAATCCGATATTCCAATCCCACCAATTTTGTTTATCAAAACATACAACTCATTCATCTTAACCGCACCATACGTCAAAGCGATGAACAATTAAAAGAGTTTTCGTTTAATATACAACCAACTGACAGCACAGACGATATAGTTGTGCTCTTAATAGGCGAGACATCTCGCTATGACCATTGGCAGATTAACGGTTATTCGCGTCCCACCTCACCGCTGCTCGCTGCACGCAGCAACGAAATAATCAGTTTTGACAGTTGCTATTCTGTTAGTAACCTGACTGCTATCAGTGTACCTATGATGCTGTCGCGTGCCACTCCGGAAAATATGGAAAGACTTTATACGGAGAAAAGTGTGGTTGAGGCATTTGAGGAAGCCGATTGGCGCACTGCTTGGTTGGCAAATCAGAGTTTCACCAATGCCCAACTGCTTCGCATATCTTCCACTTGCGACAACTCCTATTATTTTGATACGGAAGACAAACTCAACCATTCGTATATCGACTCTGTTTTGCTGATGCCCTTGGAGAACGAACTGACGCATACCGACAAACCGCAAATGATAGTTATTCACTCTTTAGGTTGCCATTATAAGTATTCCTCGCGCTATCCTGAATCATTCAGCCGTTTTCAGCCTGATTTGAAAGAAAGAGATATACGCTCATTCATAGAAGGTTTTAATCCGGAAAACGGTCGATTGATACGAGATAAATTGGTGCTGCAAGAGTTGCGCGAACTCTTTGTCAATAGTTATGATAATGCCATTCTCTATACCGACAATTTTATTAACGAAATAATATGTCAGTTGGAGCAAACCAATCGTCGAGCCATACTTATATATGTAGGTGATCATGGTGAGAACCTGTTGGACGACGATAGGAATATGCTTATGCACGGAACATATTTCGGCAGTAAATACGAGTACCATGTTCCGCTCATTGTATGGACTTCTAATTCATATAGAGAGGCTTATCCGCAGGAAGTAAGTAATATGGCACATAATAAAAACAAAGCCATTAGCACGATGACTTTGTTCCATAGTTTGCTTGACGCAGGTCATATTGAGTATGAGAAGAAGGACTCAACGTTAAGCATTTTGTCCGATGCCTGTCGTTCTCATAATCCGATTATCATATTAGATGCCAATTTGCACCGCAAAGAAGCAGAGAAATAGACAATCATACCTTTTCATCTCGGCTATTATTTATCGCCTCTTGTTTTTCCTTCTCTAATTGTTCCTTTTCCGCTCTTTCTTTCTCTATTCTCTCATTCAACAGTCTCTCGTCCAAAGCCGACTGATATTGGTGAGCCACGGAAGAGTGTTGTGAGTAGGAAGTGGAGAAAATATGCGTGCCGGAGAAGTCAGGGTTGGCACACATAAATAGTATTTTGGTAGGCGGAGCGTTCAGCACATCGTCTATTGTTGTCCCCATTGCACATCTGATAGGTCCGGGAGGCAATCCGAGATTTTTGTATGTATTATACGGCGAATCGATTTGCAAATGACGTTGCAGAACTCTTCGCAGCCTAAAATTGCCAACTGCAAATATAACTGTCGGGCAGGCTTGTAAGTGCATACCTTTGCGCAGACGGTTGAGATAGAGACCTGCTATCTGCGGGTATTCGGCACGGCGATTGGTCTCGCTTTCCACTATGCTTGCCAAGGTAGCAACCTCCTCGCGAGTGAGATGAAGGCTGTCTGCCTTATGTTGTCTGCTCTCATTCCAAAAATAATCATATTCACGTTTCATACGCTTGAACAGGTCGTCGGTAGTCATAGTCCAATAGACCTCATAAGTGTTAGGAAGAAACATACAAACAGCCGTTTCTTTATTGAGAGCATATTGCTGCAAGTATGGCGTTGAATCTAAATGAGCAACTATGGTAGTGGAGTCCAAAAGGAGTTGTTTAGCCAACACACCTGCCAACTGGTTGCGTGTCCTGACTTGATTGGTCCACGTGATACGCACAGGCGATTCTATACCTGCCTGAACACGACGTATAAGGTGCTTGTCGCCTATTCGTGCAGGGAAATGGTAATACCCGGGCTTGGGATTGGTATATAGCAGATGTTTCTTATGCCATCGCCAATCACGCAGCGAAAAGACTTCATAGTCTTGTTGCATACGATGGAGCAGACTATCGGCATCCATATCGGGATAGACATAATAGCCGTGTCCCTGTCCGTCATAACTCTCGTAGTTGCATATCTCCAAACGATACCACATATCCACAGCCCAAAGACCAATCAACAAGGCAGTGGTGAGTACCACACCCACGACGCTCCACAACAGTATTTTCTTTCGTTTTGTCATATCAGTGTAAAATCTTATAAATTAATTCCTTCCATAAGTCATCATCTTCATGGTTAACGCCGTTCAAGCCTTTCATTTTAGCGTCCGTATCACGGAAGTAACCTATTATACGCATCGTCTTACCTGCCGTATATCTTTTGGCAGCCAAAGCATAATCTTTGACGAAGAAAGGTGCAACACCCAATATAGGTGCAGCCACACGGTCAGTCTTATCAGGGAGGTAATGATAGAGCATCAAGTTGGCAAAAAAGGAATACAATACTCCCAACTCTTTTTGAATAGGATGCGTTTTGGAAGCAGTGAAATACTTTATTATCCGATTGGCTTTTAAGACATCGCCGGCAATGAGTGCGCTTTGCAGTTCAAAGACATTATAGTCTTTGGAAATCCCCAAGTTGCGTTCTACCAGTGCCGTGTCAATCGTTTTTTGCCCGTCTGGCATACCTAATATCAGTTTATCTATAGCCTTGATGAGCCCTAAAAGATCAGAGCCGATGTATTCAGCCAAAAGAGGTGCCACTTGGGGAGCAACGGAAATGTTAAGTCCGTTGTCTTTTATATAAGTGTCTATATATTTCTGTATCCAATTAGGCAGTTGATAGTCCCGTAGTTTGTCCGACACCATCATCACTCCGCCGTTGCTCTCAAAGTTCTTCCATACGGAAGCACGTTTATCAGGCGAGCCGAACTTATAGCAAATAACCAATAGACTTGATGGCTGAGGGTGTTCCATATAGAAGCCCAAGGCTTCCCATTTCTTTATTGTCTGTGCTTCTTTCACGATAACCACTTGCTTTCCGCCCATCATAGCATAGCCTCTTGCTTGCGCAATAGCAGGTGCTATATCGTCACCTTGCAGATCCTTACCGTATATAACCACTTGATCCATCATTCGAGCACCTTCGTCTTTTAAGACGTTCTGTTCAATATATTGACTGACAAGGTCAATATAGTACGGCTCGTCACCACACAACAAATACGCGGGAGCATAATCCTCTTTGCGCAGTTGTTTCATCAAGTCTTCGTATTTGGTCATATCTTATGCGTCTATATACTCAACTTTATTCCCAACTATATCCAAATACTGTCGGAAAGCCTCTTGACTGATGACCACCGTACCGCGGCAGTCGTTAGGGTGAAAACTGAGTGAGGAAGCCTCCTTAAGTTGGCTGTCAAGAAAGAGAATGACATGGTGGTCAGTGTCATTGATAAGTCCGAATGGACTGACGCTACCAGGCTCCAAACCCAAATACTTCATCATTCTTTCAGGTGATGCAAAAGAGAGTTTACCGGGTGCTTTCATACCTTGCGACACAAGCACATCTTTCAGCCAGTGCTCAATGTCGTGAATAGCAAGGTCTTTTTCGCTCGAGAAACAGATAAGATAGTGTTGGTCGCCTTTATGGTTACGCATAAAGATGTTTTTACAATGCACGCTACCATCGTTATGCCACCATCGTTTGGCTTCTTCTATCGTTTTACCCTCAGGGTGATTATAGGTGGTAAATGGTATGTTATGCTCTTCCAAAAAGCGCAACACCTTCTCTTGACGTTCGGAGATAATTTCGTATTTGTCCATAATATGTGTATAAAAGTGCGCAAAGGTGGTGTCTTTTGGGTGATTATACAAATGTATTTTATGAATTATTTTTATTCTCTTTTGAAAAAACCGTGTACTTTTGCCGCGTTTTACGCGTTAATAAAAACAAATAATGAAATATACATATACTATTCCCATCAATTATCAGGATGTAGATACAAGCCGCCGTTGGAGGTTGTACAATATGGAGAATGCCTTGTTGCAAGTGGCAGGCGATGTGGCTAATGAATTAGGTTTTGGCATCAATGCACTGCTACCCTACGGCTATACGTGGATATTATCTCGTATGGATGCGGAGATACAGCAGTTGCCCACTCACGGCAAGAGAGTAACCATAGAAACGTGGATTGAGTCGAACGCACACATGCTCTCTACTCGTAATTATCGTATCTATTCAGGCAACGACACTTCTTGTCCGTTAATAGGTCAGGTGAGCAGTGTGTGGGCAGTGTTGGATTTGCAGTCACGTCAAGTGGTTAATGCGTTTGACTTACCGATGTTTGAAGGAGTGGTTGACGGCGAGAGACTGACCTTGCCTCGTATGCCTCGTATGATGAACCTAACCGAATCGCAAGGCGAAAAAGAGTATCAGATAAAGTATTCAGATTTGGACTATAACGGTCATTGCAACTCGTGTAAGTACTTGGAGAATATGCTCAACACTTATTATCCCGAATGGCTGACTATCCCCACCCCGCTACGCCTTACGCTGCAATACTCAAAAGAGGTTATGAAGAACGATAAGGTCAATATAAGATACAA
>CAMVHW010000105.1 GCA_947167395.1 uncultured Bacteroidales bacterium | reverse complement strand
CCTCTTGGTCCGGTGCGTTGGCTAACACTTGCAGTTGAACAGCACCGGAAGCCTCAATAGCATTAAAAGCGTCCAAGACACGCGTCTCTTTGGTCAGGTACTCATCGTCATCGTCATAATTATTGTCAATCAGATACTTCATCTCTTTCAGATTCGTTCCGTTGACTTTCAATATATGCACTGCCGATGCTGCCAATCCACCTAACGACAGGAACCATATCAGCAGAGTGATTAACCAAAAGCGTAAGCCGGGATGTTTGCGAGTGCGACTATAAGTAACAATCCAATGAATAATCATATAGACCGGCATTAGGAGTGCCACCAAAACGGAAATGAGCAAAAGGCAGGTCCAAGCAGTGCTGCCCATCAGTTCAACACCGAGTGCGGGTATAAGGGAAATGCCTCCTATAGTCAGTCCGAAGAAGCCCATCAAGAGAGCAAAAACAGCAGCCAAAACAGGAAAGAGAAGTTGCAAAGCAATGATGATAAGTATGACTTTGAGAACGATAGTTATTACTCTGCCCACGCCTTGACGCGTAAAACGGTCACGCTTGAAAACAGGTCGTTTGTTCTCTCCGAACTCTTCGGGATTGCCGATACGCCGACGCACTTCGTCTATCATCTCAACTGTAACCGCCTCCACCTTGCGTGCAAAGAGCAAGGACTGCAGCAACTCGGCTATACGGCTCTCGATGTCTTCCATCACGTCTTTTCGCTCGTCCTGCGCAAGACGACTCTCTATGTCAGACAGATAGTTTTTAAGAACATTGTAAGCATCGTCGTCAATGTTAAAAACGATACCTTGAAGGTTGATTGTACGTGTTAGTTTCATAGTTGTGTTATTTGATTGATTGATTGACTTATGTTTCCCCATTCCTCGTTCAGTGCGTCCAGCATTGACTTGCCTTCGTCGGTGAGCGAGAAGTATTTGCGTGGTGGTCCGTCGTTGGACTCCTGCCATCTGTAACTGAGCAGACCGTTGTTTTTCAGACGTGTAAGAATAGGATATATAGTCCCTTCCACCACCAAGAGATTGGCTCTTCGCAAGGTGTCGATAATATCGGATGTATATGCTTCTTTTTTGCTGATGATAGTTAGTATGCAATACTCCAATATCCCTTTGCGCATTTGACTTTTGATATTGTCCAACATAGTGTCAGTCTGCATTGGGCATTATGAACATCAACACAATGTAGAGCAATACACCCGGGAAACCGGCTGTAAAAAGTGTTAAACCTGCATAACAAGCACGCACCAATGTAGGATCGACTTCAAAATAGTCTGCTATACCTCCGCATACGCCGGCAAACATCTTGTTGTAACTGCGAGTTAATCTTTTTACTGACATAAAACTATTGATTTTAAGTTAATTATTATTATATTTATTTATCCTTTGTCATCGCTGACACAGACATTATCAACGAAAAACAGCGCAAAGGTACTGCATTTTTAGTACTATGCAATACATAGTATTAAAAAACTGCAAAAAAAAGAGGCTATCTTTATATTTTAGCGTTGGGTAGCCTCTTTTGATATGTGTATTGGCAAATGAGAAAACAGGAGGGTTATTCACCTACGAAATACGCGTCTTGTTCAGTGAAATAGTATTCGGTGTCCTCGCCAAGCCAATGGAACTTATAAATAACCTTTTTGCCTAATCCGCCGTCAAAAGCAGCAATGGCAGTATAGTAGGTATGGTCGTACTCGAAGGTGAGATAGGAAGAAGTATAATAGGTGTTCTCCACGGCACGCACACCATAGAAGATATGGTCATTTAGGTTAAAATCCATAGTTACTTGAAGCCACGTGTCGAAATAGTCTTCCGGCACAATCTCCATTTCAGCAAAGAAAGCACTATCGCGAGTAGTGGCTATGTAGGGAAAGCGAGTGTAGATATTCCCCTCGGCATCTACGGGGTATAGGTAGTCCCAATAGCCTTTGACACGGTATTCAAAACTGATAGGAATGGTGCTTTTTTCAGTTGTTTGAATGGTTTGCAGAAAGAGTTTGCCGGCAGGTTTGAGTGTTTCGGGATTGACCACAAAGGCATAAACCCAATACTTTTTATTAGGCAAGAGATTGGTAAAGAAGTGGTTAATAGAGCCGTATTGGAGTGTATGGGAAGCAAAAGAGGCTATATTAAACTCACCTTCTCTCAACAGCGAATTTCGCCACAACAGGTATTCGGCATTGGCAGAGTCAAGGGCAAGGGTCATAAACTGCTTTTGTCGCGTCATAGGATTAAAATTCTCGTCCACTTCTTGGCACGCAATAAGGTAGTAAGCCTCTTTGTTGGTAGAGAAATCACATTCGATAAATCCTGCCGAAACGGATTGAACGGATATATTGATGGTAACATCCTCTGTTTCCCACGTTGCATCAGGGTCGCAAGAAGCCAAAAGACATACAAAAAGCAAGCAGTATATATAGCGAAGTTTATTCATAATAAGCCCTTTCCTCTTCGTCTTGTTGGAGTAATGTTTGTACGGAATAAATGAATCTGAGGCAGGTTTTGATATGGCTGCCATAGTGTCCGAAATTATAGGTTATATTAGCGTACTTCCATTTGGATTTGGCGTTGGTGGCGTTGGTATAAGACACTGTTTCATCGTCCATAGAGTGAAGCATATAGACGGGTGCTTGCGGAGTCCAGTCGTAGGAAACGATAGAGTTCTCGGTCATAGCCTTATATAGTTCAGCCACCTTGGTTGATTTGGGGTTCATAGCCTCTTCCGTCAGCATTTGGCTTGTAACCTGTGTGTTAATCAGTTGGTTGATTTGTGCGGAGGTGTATTGTTTGCTATTGCACCATTCGTCTAAATGTTCATACAGCCAAGGCTGCATAATATCGGTCAGTTCCATATTGAGTTTATTACCTTTCACCATTCCTTGCACTACCAAAGGTACAGCCACGGGATAGTCGGAGCGATTGGTATTGACGAAGCGTTCGAAGGTGGCTTTCACATCGTAAGGACCGCCACCGGCAAAGACTCGATAGATTTTAATCTGTTGAGGATTGGTTGAAGATGAATATCTATTCTCAATCAGGTATTGCACTGCCATCGTAGTGGCACCTCCCTGGCTATAGCCCATAAGGCATATCTCGTCATTAAGAGGAGCCTTGTTGACCGCTTTGAGCCACGGTTTGACAGCAAGATACATGTCGATGACATTCTGTGCGGTAAGTTCCATAACGAGATATGGATGCACCTGATTGGCAGTTACTCCGTAGCCCAAGTAGTCGGGTACAATCAGTCCATAACCTAACTTAACCAACACACCTTCCAAAGGGAAGCAATGGCTTGGTGCTTCCTTATTGGAACAAATAGTGTAGTGGCTGACCACAATCATACGTTTGGGTCGTCCGTTTTTAGGCAGCAGTACTTTGCCGGAGAGGATGATGGTGTCCCCATTGAGGTCTATGCTCGGGTAAGTGCCGACTATTTCGGTTACGGAGTTTTGATTTTTATATTTAAGCAGTTCCTGAATGATACCGCTTGCATTGGTGCTTGTAGACTGCTTTACATAAGGAGAGCCTTCGTTTATTTCGCTATATTCCGCCAGTTTAATGCCGTTGGGGAGATAGGTGTTTTCTGGTAGTGAGTTGGTAATATCTATGTCTTGCTGCCCCATTACCACAAACTTCAATCCTTTGGCAGCCTCTATATTGGCAAAATCTACAACCACGTCATCGCTATAACGGCAAGAAGAGAGCATAGCCAAACATAGAGAACAGAAGAGAAACAGAATAGGTGAGAAAGACGATTTATTAACGGAATTATTGTTCATAATGACTTCATTTTTTTAGAATCTTACCCCAATACTTGCACTTACTATACGAGATGAAAGGAGATAGATAGTGTTCTTATCTTTGAACGAATACACACCTCCCGCATCGACAGAGAAAAACAGCCTTTTATAATTGACACTCATACCAATCACGGTTAAGTCGAGAGCATATCCCCAGTCGGTATGCTGCCCTTTCAGATTAGTTTCCGAACCGCCGTTAATACCTAATCCCAAGCCCAGACCAGAGTAGAGATTAACGTTTTCGTGGAAGAAATACGTGAAGCGCAAAGTGGGCATTCTCAAGATATTATAGAAGTGCTGTCCTTTTTCGACCGCAGTTATGTCGCCTTTGCCGTTGCGAGTTACGTTGTCCCATCTGACATTGCTGACATCCATCATGCCTCCAAACGCGAACCACGAGGCAAAACGCCATTGGTACTCCAGCCAGAGGTGTTGGTCGTAATGGTAGTTCTCCTTGTAGGTATATTGGTTCGTTTCGGGCATAGAACGCGCTATAAAAGTGGGATTATGCCATCTCATCGATTCAAACAACTGGTCTCCCCACCCTACTCGCAGTTCATTCCGCGAGGTCAGATACTGCGTTTCAGACTCGGCATAAAGCGGAAGGAAGAAAATAGTGGTAAGCAATAACACTACCAAACGCGATATGTTATGTTCAGTCTTCATTGTCTTGTTCTATTTGTGTGCAGATGGCTTTATATAATTGCGGAAAACGCCTTTCGATAGAGATAGGACGGTTGTTTTCAAGAAAACAATGAGTGCTTTGGGCAGTGCAGACAATCCGGTCATTATGTGTCATCGTATAAGCAAACGTTATTTTCAGGTTAGTCATTTTCTCCACTCTCACTTTGATGACTATTGTGTCCTTGAAAGTGGTTGTATGCAGGTAGTTGCAACTGAGCGACAAGACGGGGGACACCACTCCTTCGGCTTCCACACGGTCGAAACCAAAGCCGATCTTGTCCATCCAATCCACTCTTGCCTCCTCCATAAAACGGATGTAATTAGAATGGTGAGTAATCCCCATACTATCACATTCGTAATAATTGACTATATGTATATACGGTTTCATATATAGTGTGTATATAATAAGGCTGCCTATGTTAGAAGACAGCCTTATTATTGGTTATAACTTGTGATTATCTACGGCGTTCGAGTCGTGCACCGTCTCCTTCAAAGTCGTGATTAGGGTGTCCTTCGGGACGCGGTGAGCGTCTTTCGGGACGGGGTCCACGGTCTGAACGAGGAGCACGCGGGGCACGTTCAGGCTCGGTATAGCCTTCGGGTTTGTCTTTTAAGGCACGTGCCGAAAGACGGAACTTACCTGTTTTCTCGTCTATCTCAAGCAGTTTGATACGTATCTTATCGCCTTCCTTAATGCCTGTTTCGTCCATTGTCTCATAGCGTTTCCAATCTATTTCGCTGATATGCAACAGACCTTCCTTGCCCGGCATAAACTCAACAAAGCAACCATACGGCATTATGCTCTTCACCGTAGCCTCGTATATCTCACCTACTTCCGGCAGGGCAACGATAGCCTTAATCTTAGCCATAGCGGAAGCCATAGCCTCACCGTTGTTGCTGGCTATTTCCACTTTACCGCCACGGTCGTCTTCATCAATAGAGATAACTGTACCTGTTTCGGCTTGAATGGCTTGGATAATCTTACCG
>CAMVHW010000104.1 GCA_947167395.1 uncultured Bacteroidales bacterium | reverse complement strand
CTGCTGCCACCATTCGTGCCAACCAGTAGATAGCAGCGTCGGGGTCGCTACCTCGTATGGACTTGATCAACGCGGAGATGATGTCGTAGTGCATCTCGCCGTCCTTGTCATAGGCTACGGGGTTTTGCTGCAACTGCTTGGTTACATTATCGTTTGTAAGGACGGTGATACCGGCATTAGTTACCAATTCGATTATATTAAGCAGTTTTCTTGCGTCGCCCCCGCTATAACGCAGTATGCTGTCTGTCTCTTTTATCTCAATATGCAGCGAACGTATATGTTCGTCTTTCTCCAATATGCGATTGAGGAGTTGCAATAGGTCGTCCTTGCCCAAAGGTTTGAGTACATATATCTGGCAGCGACTGAGCAGAGGTGTGATAACTTCAAAACTCGGGTTCTCCGTAGTGGCACCGATAAGGGTTATAGTACCGTCTTCCACTGCACCTAACAGACTGTCTTGTTGCGATTTGGAGAAACGGTGAATCTCGTCTATAAAGAGAATGGGTGAGCGTTGGTCGGTTTGGGAGGCAAAGATACCTGTTTGCATTGCAGCAGTACGTTTGGCTTTGTCTATCACGTCCCTAACCTCTTTTACACCGCTTGTTACGGCACTCAATGTGTAGAACGGACGTTCTAATTGGTGAGCAATAATGCGTGCCAGTGTTGTTTTCCCCACGCCCGGAGGTCCCCATAGTATGAAGGACGAGAGATTACCGCTCTCTATCATACGGCGGAGAACGGCACCTTCACCTACAAGGTGTTTTTGTCCGATATATTCGTCAAGCGTCCGAGGACGCATTCTCTCTGCAAGGGGTAACATAGGAAGTAGATGTCAATTTTTTAATAACTCTTTTGCATTTGATATGGCGGCAGGTGAGGGGGGATTGCCGCTCAGCATTGAGGCTATTTCGTTTATGCGTTCTTCGTCATTGAGCAGGGTGATTCGCGTTTCGGTGCGGAGTTGATTATCTTGCTTAAAGACTTTGTATTGTCTTTCGCCCAAGGCGGCTATTTGCGGCAGATGGGTGATGGCAATCACCTGTCTTGTCTGTGCAATCTTACGCATAATCATACCCATCCGTGAGGCAATCTCACCGCTAACGCCTGTATCTATCTCATCGAAGATGATAGTAGGCAGTCCGTTGGTGGAAGCAATCAAGGCTTTGATACACAACATCAGTCGGCTTATCTCGCCGCCGCTTGCCACCTCGCTCACTCTTCGCAAGGACTGATTGAGGTTGGCTGCAAACATAACCTGTACATCGTCGCAGCCGTAGGGAGTGAAATCTTCGGTGGGAGTGATGGCTATGTCTATATGAGGATGGCGAATACCTAATTGCTGCAGGTCGCCTGTGAGTGTGTCTATAATGACACTGCGCACACCAAGGCGTTGTTCAGTAAGTAGGTTGGCCTTTTGGCGCAACTCCTCTCGCCGGTCATTAACTTGTTGTTGCAGTGTCGCTATGTCTTCATCGTATGAGTCTATGTGTAAGCACTGTTGTTCCAAGCGGTTACGTAACTCAATCAGTTCGTCTATGGTTTGCAGGCTATGTTTGCGCAGGAGCGACTGAATAAGGCTGATACGTTCTTCCACGGCTTGCAGTCGCTGAGGGTCGGCTTCTATACGTTGGCTGATGTGTCCTGCTTCTTCGGCTATGTCCTCCAATTCTATTTTGGCACTGTCTAACCTCTCTGCCAATTCTTGTGATACATTGTCTATCTTAACCGAATGGAGAAGTGATAGTACGCCTTGATTATCGTCTGTCAGTATATTGATGGCGTTTTGCAGTGTTGTCTGTATCTCTTCGGCATGACTAAGTTGGTAGGCTTCTTGTTCGAGGTCGTTGAGTTCGTCTTCTTGCAGGTTGGCTTCGTCCAACTGTTGCCACTGGAAACGTATGTAGTCGGCATCTTTGCGTGCTTGTTTGGCTTCCTGTTCCAATGTGTGAAGACGCGTAACAAGGTCGGTATAAAGAGTATATTGCTCGTCGTATTGGTTCAATAGCGTTCGGTCCTTACCAAAAGCGATTGAATCGACTATGCCGAGTTGAAACATATCGTCCCCCAATAGCAGGTTCTCGTGTTGGGAATGAATATCAATCAGTTGTGAGGCAAGTTGTTTGAGTTCTTGCTGGCTGACCACTTCATCGTTCACGAACGAGCGTGAGCGACCGTTGCTGTTCAACTCGCGCCGTATAAGCAATTCCTCGCCTGATAGGGTGTCGGTAAAGGTGGCTTCTATAATGCAACGTGTCTCGCCTTCGGATATGGTTTTAGTATCTGCTCTGCCTCCCATAACCAATGCCAAGGCACCGAGTATGATACTCTTACCTGCTCCCGTCTCACCCGTGATGACCGACAATCCCGAACGGAAATCTATGTCCAACTGCTCAATAAGCGCATAGTGTTGTATGTAAAGATGAGTTAGCACTGAAAGGGTTAGTTATTGTTGATTTGTTCGTATTGGTTCATTCTGGTGGGATCCACCGATTCCATCGTTTCCAAGAAAGTCTTTTTCTCTTGTTCTGTGGCTTGTGTGAAGAGTTGTATGAGTTCGTCGTTCTTGGTATCTAAGAACATAGCCACCACAGAGGTTGCCGGTCGTGCTTGTCGCATATCTTTGAGTATGGGTATGCCGTCGGCTATTTTTTTTCGTCCGTTAGCCACATTGGTGCTCATTATGTCTAACCCGAGACGGTGGTATTCATAGAAATAGTTGCGGTATGGCGTGAAAGCGTCGTCCATCAGGTTGTTAATCAATATATGTCTGTTGCGTGTGCTGCCAAAGGCTTTCCAACCGGCTTGCTCGCTGCTCTCTATGGAAGCCGTCTGCGCTTGTGCCACGATGTTCTCGCATTGCTGAAAACATACCGTTCCGCCTAAACGTGAGTAACTATCCAAATCCATACCTAACATCAGATAGCAGTAGTAGGTTACGATAGCCACAAGGTTGGTGGTGAACTGATTGGACTGATAGTCCAAACGGTCAAACTCCTGATAGGCAAACGATACGTCTTCGTCCATATAATTGAGTACAGGCGTCATATAACTTGTGCCATAAACAGGACGACGACATTGTACTTGCAGAGAGGCGTTAACCATCCCTTCGGTGGTAACGCTGTTGATAATAAAGTACATTGTACTTTCTATTCGTTCCTGCTCCGCCACCACCATATCCGTCCAACGAGTGTTATTGACGAACTCGCTAATCGATTGTTGCAGGGTTTCAAACATCGACTTGTTGCTTCCGTCAATCTTGTCGGCATTGACGGTAACGGTGCATTTCAACTCTTGTGAGAAAGCATTATATGAACTTATAGATGCTGCAATGACAAGAAGTATGACTCTTATTCTATTCATATACGTATTGATATACAGGTGTTGGGTTAAGTATGTTCTTACCTTCGTATCTTACTGCAACTGATGATGACTCTACGAAGTTTTCCGTTTCGTTCTTTTTATGTTTGGGTTTGGTGGAAGGTCGTTCGCCTATTTTGTTTGTTTGCTCTATATATACCGGTTCGCCGCTGAGATCGTCTGCTGCCACAGGACCGGAGTAGCGTGAAAAACGAAGCAGTATGGAATTGATAGTTGTCGTTGTGTCCTCGCTAAGGGTGTAATTGACTATTTGTGTATGACGAGTGGCATTGCTTGTGCCTACAAAGAGTGAGGTCAATTCTGTTTCCTGCCTGTTCAGTTCGTTGAGCATCAGGCGAATAGCCTGTCCGTCGTTGGGTGTGTGCTCGGCTTCACCGCTGACTAAGGTCAGGCGTGCCTCACGAATACGATATATTTGTTTAGCCACTCCTTCCGCTTTCTTGGCTGTGTTGGTTGCCATTAGTGTCTCTTCGTTTAGAGGCACTTGCAGACAAGTTTGCTCTTTTCTCTCGTGGCGTGAGCGAGGCTGATGATTTCTCGTGTTTTTAGTGCTGTCGTTATCCAGAACCTTTATCGAACGCAGGATGTATGTCGTCTCGTTTTTGGTAATGACTTGGTTGGTACCTAAATATCGTTCGCTGTATTGGTACAATTCGCCTTTCTCATTGACTACTTTATCGTACTCAATACATAGTTTGACCGAGCGTTGTGCAATGCCTAATACAGGTATAAGCAGCATTGTGAGGAAAAGAATAGTTGTCTTTTTCATATCGTTTAGTAGGTTGGTTTATTCTTGAAATATGTGCCAAGCGGCAATGGCTTGCTCTGTTAGCATTTGTTTGCCGTTGCTGGTCTTGGCTCCTTGTTGTCTGCATTTATATAGGAACAATGTTTCTTCGGGGTTGTAGATACAGTCTATAACAATATGTTGTCGGCTTATAAGATGATAAGGTATGTCGGGACAGGTGTCGTTATCGGGATACATTCCTAACGGTGTGCAGTTGATTATCAGTTGATGTTCGTTTATCACTTTGTCATTTAGGGCAGAGTAGGTAATGCCTTTTTGCGGGTTACGGCTGACCACTTGGCTTTCTATACCTAACCTGTGTAAGGCATAGGCAACTGCTCTCATTGCGCCGCCGCTGCCGAGTAGGAGTGAGCGATATATCTTTTGAGGACTAATGAGTGGTTCAATCGTCTTTTGAAAACCTATATAGTCTGTGTTATAGCCTGTCAGGTGGTATTTCGTTTCGTTCCATACGCATTTGACCACATTGCACGCTCCTATCTCTTTGGCAGTGTCGTCTATATTATCTAAATATGGTATGACAGCCTCTTTGTATGGCATCGTTACGTTAAATCCGCAGAGGTGATTATCGGTTATGGTGCGTGGAAGATGGTCTAATGACGGCAAAGAGTAGTTCACATAGTCAGCGTCTATGTGTTCGCGTTGAAACATATCTGTGAAGAATTGGCAGGAGAAAGAGTGTTCCAGCGGATTACCTATTATGCCGAAGTGCTTCATATTGTTCTATTTCTTCTCTTTCTTTGCTTTGTTTGCCTTCAATAAGGTCCAAATAGCCTTGCATTATGCGTGCAGTGTCGGCTATATGTTCTATCTCGGCTTTGGCGTATGTTTTCAGTTCTTCTCTTACTTTATTGCGGCGGAAGGCTGTGTCTTGATTGGTGGAGTCTTCCACCCAGTCTATATGCCGTATATCTTTCAGGTAGTGAATGATATAGTCGTGTGTGGTACATAGCAGCGGACGAACGATGTGTATGTTGCTTTCTATGCAAGGGTTTTTGCTTTTGCACCTCATACCGCATAAGCCTCTTATGCCGGTACCTCGTCTGAGGTTCATAATAAGCGTTTCTGCTTGGTCGTTCTGGTGATGAGCAACGGCTATGGCTTCGCATTGTTGTTCTTTTGCCACAAGGTCGAACCATTCGTATCTCAACAAGCGAGCAGTCATCTCTATGCTACGTCCGATGTCTTTTGACTGTTGGTATGTGTCGAAATGCTTAATGAGCAGTGGCACATTGCGTGTCTTGCACAGACTGCTTACGTATTGTTCGTCCCTATCGGACTCCTCGCCTCGTAAGTGGAAATTACAATGAGCCGCCACACAATCGTATCCGCCTCGCAGCAGTACGTCCAACAGGGCCACGCTATCGGCACCTCCGCTTACGCACACAAGAACAC
>CAMVHW010000103.1 GCA_947167395.1 uncultured Bacteroidales bacterium | reverse complement strand
CAATGGGCAATGATATGGCTATCGACGATATCGAGATATGGCTCTGTACGCCTGATGTCGATATAGTGGCAACCGACTCCGCCTGCCAAGACAATTCGCTGACTCTAAACTCTTCCGTCACCAATAATCTCTCGTTTATTGAACCTTTCGACTATCGCTGGGATTTCTCTGCTGACAGCGCACGATGGACACCTGTTTCTACGCAAGCCACATATACCATTGAGCAGCCTACTGAAACTAATGCAGGGTGGTATAGGCTCACTGTCGCTTCCTCCGGCTCAATCAACAACTCTCACTGCCTAACAGTCAGCGACCCGCATAAACTGACCGTCGTGGATTGTGCACCTATCTACGACACAACTTATTACATCGGTTGCGACTCCGTTCAATACAGAGGACAGTGGTACTATAAATCGCGTTCACGAACCTTCAATTTTGAGAGAGAAGGTATGAACGGTGATAGTATTCATATTGACAGCCTTATCGTTCTGCACTCATCGCGCGGTGATATATCCCTGAACGCTCTTGATTCTATACAATTTGAAGACGAGTGGTTCTATGGCGACACCGTTTTCTATCGTCATCATACTAATCAATATGATTGCGACAGCCTCGTAACAATAACAATGCATTTCTCTTATACCACTCACTACGACACCACCTATCTCACCGGCTGCGACTCCCTACTTTATGATAATCGATACTATTACCATACCACAGCCATTACCAATACCATCTCCCACCGTCATCAAGGCGACTCCGTTCATATTGACAGTCTTATAGTGTTGCCTTCATCACGTTCCTATATCAATTCCAATTCAGTTGATTCCGTTAAGTTTGAAGACGAGTGGTTCTATGGCGACACCGTCTTCTATCGTCATCATACTAATCAATATGATTGCGACAGCCTTGTTACCATAACAATGCATTTCTCTTATACCACTCACTACGACACCACCTATCTCACCGGCTGCGACTCCCTACTTTATGATAATCGATACTATTACCATACCACAGCCATTACCAATACCATCTCCCACCGTCATCAAGGCGACTCCGTTCATATTGACAGTCTTATAGTGTTGCCTTCATCACGTTCCTATATCAATTCCAATTCAGTTGATTCCGTTAAGTTTGAAGACGAGTGGTTCTATGGCGACACCGTCTTCTATCGTCATCATACTAATCAATATGATTGCGACAGCCTTGTTACCATAACAATGCATTTCTCTTATACCACCCACTACGACACCACCTACCTCTCCGGCTGCGACTCCGTCTTCTATAACAACCGTTGGTACTATCAAAGCGGAAAAAACACATACACTATATCTCACCCCTATCGTGGAGACCGTATTCATACCGATATTTACAGCGTGGGTTATTCGTCATCTTATACCTATAACTTGGAAGGCATTGACTCTCTTTGGTTTGAAACGATGTATCTCTATCAAGACACCATAATGACTTGGAATCTGAGTAACAAAGCAGGCTGCGACAGCATGGTTTATTTTAATATACATATAACTTCCTCGCAGGACCATTCTGACGAAGAGGGTATAGAAGACTTGATTGTCAATAAGTACGACTGGATTATTCTGCTCAATAACCGTCGTCTGCATTTCCTCTTCCCAAACAGCACCGTCGAGGACTACACTTGGCTGCGCAACCAAGAACCGCAACTCTATTGGCATAAACTCGACTATTTTACCGAAGATAAACTGCTTAACGGCACCTACCAACTCCTGCTCACTATCAATGGCAAAATAGTTCGCTCTAATATAATAACCGTGTCCAACCCCGACGACCAACCCTCACCCAAACGAATGAAAGACGGTGTGCTGTATATCTACTATAACGACCACGAGTATAACGCACAAGGAATAAGAATACGATGAAACATAGTGCGTTATATATGGTTCTGCTCTTTTGGTCTTGTTCTCTCTTCGCTGTGGAGAATCAGTTGGGTTTTGCCCTTCGTGGTGGAGTGAATGCCATGTTCTATAACGCACAGACAGGCGGCACCTTACCTCGTGAGACCTTTGGATTGGATATTGACTATACTTTCTTGTCTGATTATTATGTCGGTTTTCGTCTTGGTGTGGCAGCCGACTATGCCGCTTCGCAATTCAGGGCTGTGCCATACGCTGACAGTTATCTTTGTATAGACAAGGAGAACGACGAGATGCAAGTCAGTTATACAATGACGCGACTCACGGAAGACCATTATCAGTTCAATGCCGCTGTTCCTGTTCAGCTGGCTCTCGCTTTTGGCAACTTCAATGTCTTCCTTGGTCCAAAATGGATATTCCCGCTGTATATGTCGCGCCATACCAAAGCCTAGAATGTTGCTTTGCAATGTACTTATCCTTATTACGAAAGTACTGTTGATGAGGCATTGGCTCTCCGTGCCGGATTGCAGTACTTACAGCAGTCTTCGGCTAAGGAAACACTGCATCCCAAGGTTTGGCACACCCTCTCTATGGAAGCGGGTTACGACATCTATCGCTCTAACCATAGACAAAAACCTTACACTTTTCGTTTGTCAGTCTGGGCAGATGTCGCTCTCAATAAATACGCGATACCCAAAACAGCCAATATATCCGTTATCTCACTTACAGACACTCGTGACGGCATACCCGTTGACCGCGTTTTGGAGTCCGTTCTACGCTCCAATAGAGGTAATACCGCTCTTGTACAAGACTATCGCTATTTCTCCTGTGGAGTAAAAGCCACTTTTCTCATAACCCAAGGAACACGTAAACGCAAATGTAAAATCTGCTTCCTGTAAAAAACATTATATATGTACCTTTTTTATACACCTGATATAGAGCGTGAGCAGTGCCTCAACGAAGAAGAGAGTGCGCATTGTGTCCGCGTTCTCAGATATGGAGTAGGGGATGACATACTGCTTACAGACGGCAAAGGTACCACCTATACCGCTCGCATAGCCAACGCAAACCCCAAGCACTGCACATTCGAAATCATTAAGGCGCAGAAACAACAGAAGAACCACACCTTCCACCTGCATATAGCCATCGCTCCCAATAAAAACGCTGAACGTATCGAATGGATGGTGGAGAAATGCACCGAGATAGGTGTGGACGAGATAACCTTGCTCTGCTGCCGTTTCTCCGAACGAAAACAAATGCGATTGGACAGACTTAATAAAATCATTCTCAGTGCCGCCAAACAGTCGCTCACGCCATACTTGCCCATCCTCAACGATATGACTGACTTCGCTGACTTCATCAACGCCACCGCTCATAACCAAGCACAGAAGTTCATAGCCCACTGTTATGAACAGGACAAACATCTCTTGCGCGATGCTATCCAACGAGG
Source organism: uncultured Bacteroidales bacterium (assembly GCA_947167395.1). GTDB lineage: Bacteria > Bacteroidota > Bacteroidia > Bacteroidales > Paludibacteraceae > Colicola. The sequence continues at coordinate 2,291 of CAMVHW010000103.1, read as the reverse complement.
ACAAGATATAATAGTACTCATTGGTCCCGAAGGCGATTTCAGCGAACAGGAAATACAGTCGGCTCTCCACAACGGTTACCTTCCCGTCAGTTTGGGGCAGAGTAGGTTGCGTACCGAAACAGCAGGTATAGTGGCATGCCATACTGCGGTGTTAGTTAATAGTTAATTGTATTCTGTATTCTGTACTCTGTATTCTATATGCTTGACTACCTCATCTATGTTGACCATAATTTGCTTGTTTTAATCAATTCGCTTCACGCTCCGTGGGCTGATCAAGTGATGTGGATTATCAGCGGCAAACTAACGTGGCTGCCGCTGTATGTCCTGCTTATCGGACTGATTTTTTGGCGGTTCGGTTGGAAGAAAGCACTTATCATATTGGTGGGCTTTGCAGTGGCTGTCGGATTAAGCGACTTCATCTCGTCAGGCATAATAAAGAATCTCGTTTGCCGTCCTCGTCCTACCCATAGTGCCGTAATAGGCAGTAGCCTGCATATAGTCAATGGCTATCGCGGCGGACTGTATGGATTTGTCAGCAGCCATGCTGCCAACACTATGTCTTGCGCACTATTATTCTCGCTCTTGTATAAAAACAAATTAGCCACCTCGTTGCTGATGCTATGGGTACTGCTCAACTGTTATAGCCGTATGTACCTCGGAGTACATTACCCCGCTGATATAGTTGGTGGACTTATTGTGGGAGCAACTATGGCATATATAGTCTATGTCATCCTCAATAAAGTGTTTGAGCGATACCCACAACCTAAATGACCTTAATCAATGCGAGCCGAAACATTTATAGCACAAAGACTTTATTTCACTTCTGCCGACCGGCAACGCTCCTCTAAACCCGCCATCAAGGTGGCTCTTTTGGGTATCATTATCGGCATTATGGTGATGATTCTTACCCTTTGCGTTGTGGTCGGCTTCAAACGCACCATAACCGACAAAGTGGCTTGCTTCGGCGCACATATACAGGTTACCAACTTCGATAATAACAACACTTTTGAACTCAAACCCATTGAAGTTACCGACAGCCTGCTACTACGCCTTCAATCAATTCCGCACGTCCTTTCCGCCGAACGATTTTATGTCAAACCCGGTATCATCAAGACAGACGACCAGTTTGAGGGCATTGTACTTAAAGGCTTGGAGGCGTGGCAACGATTCTCTAATACTGTCATAGAAGGACATCTGCCTTCTGAACCAAATCACATAATGCTATCTCAATCGCTGTGTCATAAACTCAAACTTAATATCAATGACAAAGTCTATTGTTATTTCGTGGGCGATAATGTCCGTGTACGACGACTGCAAGTGTGTGGCATCTATCTAACGGGCTTTCAGGAGGCTGACAATCTGTATGCACTCGTCGTGCCGCAAACAATTAGTCAACTGAACGGTTGGAACGATAGCCAAACATCAGGAGTGGAAATACTCATTGACAATACCAAACATTTGGAGGAAGCCTCTGACCAAGTGTGGTATGCCACGGCTAACCACCTTGACGAGCAAGGCAATGCCTTCTATTCGCAAACGCTGGAACAACTCAATCCACAGATCTTTGCGTGGTTGGACCTCTTGGATATGAACGTCATCGTCATTCTGTTTCTTATGATTGCCGTTTCCGGCTTCAACATTATATCAGGACTGATTATACTTATCCTTGATAGTATTCGCCTTATCGGAACGCTCAAAGCCATGGGGGCTGACAATCGTTTTGTAAGACGTATATTTATCACACAAGCCTCTATGTTGATTCTTAAAGGTATGCTGTGGGGCAATGTGATTGGCTTGGGACTGGCTGCCGTGCAATACTTCACTCACCTCATACCTCTCGACGCTGCCACCTATTATGTCAGTAGCGTACCCATAGCTTTCCCATGGCTCGCTCTGCTTATCCTTAATATCGTCGTCCTGCTTATATGCTTCCTTATTCTCCTTGCTCCATCGGCTATCATAACACGCATATCGCCCGCCGAAGTGATGAGATATGAATAATAATCACCTGTTCGCATGAAACTATACACACCCATTACTATACAACCTTCCTCTTTTACCATACGCTATCAGGATAGCATACGTATGCTCGGCTCGTGCTTCTCCGACTATATGGCTAAGCAGATGAAGACCTGTTTCTTCAACGTGGAGAGCAACCCCGTAGGAACACTCTTCAACCCCATCTCCATAGCCCACCATAGCGATTACCTCGTCAGTGCCGATGTGGCTGTCATCACCTTCGGTACGGCGTGGGTGTATATAGATCGACTGCTGCCGCCTTCCGATGATTG
>CAMVHW010000102.1 GCA_947167395.1 uncultured Bacteroidales bacterium | reverse complement strand
TAGGTTGTTGCCGGAGGTATTGCGTCAAGGGTATAACCATCGTATATCTGATGTCTGCCTCCGTTATAGTATGCTCTGACAGCACCGGAAGTAGGGAACAGTAGTGAGTTGGTATTGTCCCTATTATATTCATTCTCCACCGACAAGGCAGCCATACCACGTAATATATGCATATCGTTATCTTCAATAGGATTGTTGACAGTACCGGGGTTAGACGAATTGAAATATGCCACATTACCCATTGCATTAACCTGCCATTGACTGTTAATGAGGTAGCCGAGTTTAAGGTAACCATTATACTCGTCGAAGTTCATATTAGGTCGATGACCATCGGTGCGTGAGTAGTTAAATCCAACGGCAGAAACGAAATTACCTTTTTTGACTTGGTTGCTTATTCCTGCGTCAAGCGAATAGTATGAGCCGCCTTGCAAATGCAGGTTACTGATCACAGTGTCCTGTTTAGGTTGGCGCGTTACTATATTGATTACCCCTCCCATAGCATTGCTGCCATAGTACATAGAAGCCGGACCGCGAACGACCTCCACACGCTCGGCAAGCATAGTCTGGTAGTTATCGGCAATGGGGTGCCCATATAAACCGGCATATTGTGGCAGTCCGTCAATCAAAACCAAAATGTCCGTATTAGGTGAACCGCCTATACCACGCACATTGATTCCTCCGCTACCGCCTGTACTGACACCATAGCCCATTACACCTCTTTGAGTAACAAACAAACCCGGGATATGTTCGGTCAATGTGGGTAAGATATTGATTTCCTTCCTTTCTGTCAGCACGCTGTCGGTAAGGACACTGACGGTTATAGGTAACAGACGAGCATCGGCTTCGTTGCGTGTCCCGGTGGCTACCACTTCGTGAAGAGCAACGGTAGGTAAGGAGTCGGAAACAACATCAGCCGCCACAAGGTGAGGACAGAATAGTCCTAATAAGGTGGAGAGTAATAGATAATTATTTCCTGACATATTTTTCTATATATATGGATATTTATGTCAAAAACGAAATCACATACCTGTGAAGTATGTGATTTCGTTTTGTGGCATAACTCAAATGGTTATTGGAAATTAAAGCGATTGTCAACGATGTCCGATTTTTCGTTCAAGAGATTGAACAACTGGTAGTTAATCATATAAGAGTTGCGCGAGTTGAGTTGTTGAATTTCGTTTTCGGCATTCATCTCACCCGTAGGCTCTTTCTTGTCAATCACCTTAATCATATACACACCGGTATTGCCTGCAATAGGTTGGCTTACCATATCTTTGTCCATAGCCAAAGCAGTACCCATTACTTTATATTCGGCACCATTGTTGCCAAAGCGATAAGAAGCGAGAGTAATATCGTTAGCCGTTTGTACGGAGGTGTTCATCTTGGTTGCAGCGTCTTCCAAAGTATTAACGCCTGCCAGTTGTTTGCTTATGTATTCAGCCTTTTTCTCGTTGGTCAGTTTTCTGGTCAGTTCGGCTTCCACTGCGCTCATAGGACGATACTCTTCTTCATCGATAGAGGTGAGCAGAGCCACAACAAACTTGTCGCCACACTCAAATACATCGCTGATAGCACCTTCTTTTTCTGTTTCGTATGCCCAACGAACGATACCACGACTTTGTTTCAAATCACCTACCTTCTCAGCATTCTTATCCAGATTGAAAGCAGGATAAAGGGTCATACCGTTTTCAGCCACTGAACCACGGAACAACTCCTCTGAATTATTATTGAGAATAAACTGTTTAGCCTCGTTATAGAGTACCGAATAGGTCTTGCTGCTCGGAGTAACCTCTCTTTCAAAGATAGCGAGTTTAACCTTTGGAGTAGCCTTTGCTATGTCCATAATCTCAAATGTTTGCTCACCCAAACCTGCCGACATAGTGAAGCGTGTGCCTTTCTTGCCGTTAAGGGCTTTCTCAACCATATCTTTCGGCATTTGGTCTTCGGTTACCCAACCTATCTCTGTATCTTCCTGACCTTCCTCTGCAGCGATGAGTTTGAGTTGAACAGAGTCGGGCAAAGCATAGCCGCATTCCATTATACGAGCCATACGATAGGTATTGGTTTCGCTGTCAAAACTGATACCTGAAAAGTCGTCTTTCTTTGCGTCTTTGCCAAAAGCGAAGTCTTTATAGTATTCAGGAACGGTTGTTTCCGAATAGTTGCGACCGTCGTACATAAGGTCGGAACGAGTATTAACCACGAGGGCTATATCGTCGGTGGTACGGAACTCTTCCTCCGACTCTTTCATCAGTTTCTCCACGTCGCTGAAATCCTGCTCCGAGGGAACGATATCAAAAGCAACATATTCAATCGAGCGAGTCGGATTCTGCTTGTATTGCAATTTTTGCTTGTTATATAATTTCTTTATTTCACTTTTGCTGACACTAACGAGTGAATCGGCAACAGACGAATAAGGTTGCATTACGTATTGCACTTCAGCACTCTTGTTTTTAGCCATATAAGCATATTTGGCATCGAGGTTATTGGCAGTTATAAGATTGCGCGCAAGGTCGGTATATTTATCTTGCATTTGTGTGAGGCGCACTGCATTCTCCCAGTAGAGCCAGTAAGAACGATATTGTTTCAACATAGCCGATTGTTCATTCGACTCGTCTTCTTGCTCAATCTGACTGAGGAAACGCACCAACAGGTCGCGACTGAACTGACCGTTCTCGTCATAGAAAGCACGACGTGAAGAGATGAGTTGGTGAGGGTTCTGACCGATACATAGTTCGCTCAACTCGTCTGCGGTAACGGTCATACCAATCTCCTTGGCTTGTGCTTGGAGAGTATAGTCCATCACCATCATTTGCCATACTTGGTTGCGGATTTGTGTTTGTGTTTGTTCGTCGAAGTCTGAACGACCGCTCTCAATCTTATATACTTCGGTCAGTTGTTCTTTAGCAGCCTCGTAGTCGGTATAGTGGACCTTATGTCCTGCTATTTCGCCTACATACTCTCTGTCGCGATGGAAGAAACTGCTACCTGAATTGAGGAAGTCCCCCAAAATAAATGCTAACATAGCCAGTCCCACTATTACTAAAAGCAGGACTCCGTGATTACGAATTTTTTGTAAAGTTGCCATAATATAATTTATTAATTTTTATTCAGAAGATTACTTGACTACAATGTTTCTCATTTCCCACGTAGCCGATTCATTATTATCACATACATACTTCCACGCGATACGGCAGTTGGCAGTGCAGTTAGCAGCCGGAATAGCCATTTCTCCACTGCTTACAAAGCCCCAAGCTGTAGTACCGTGAGTAGGTATTCTATTTGAGTCCAAGTAACGGAATTGGGGTCGGCAGGTGCACCGGCAGCATCGGTGTCATAATAGTCATTGCTAACCCATACTGTATAGTTATCGGTACTAACAATCATACTTCCCTTTGGACCGCGAGCGTGCTCAAAGGTGAGTACAGGCAGAGCCCCGGTTGCATCGAAAGCGGGCGAGATAAACCAGTCTTCGTTCTCGTGAGAAGCGTTATCGGCAAAGCCCGACATAACAGCACCATACTTGGAATTGAAAGACCATACTTGGTCGCCGGAAACGCTGATAGCGGTAAATTTATCATAACTTGCTTGGGTAAGCAGAGTCTCGTTAAGCAGCACATCGCCCGTGATAACGGTAGGTTTGATACCATACTCGTTTTCACCCACTTGGGCATAAGATATATTCTTCACGCCTGCTCTGCTGAAATATGCTTCGAGACTGCCATACAGCAACACTTCTTGACCAACATTGGTTTCATTATCAACTACGTTAAGAGCAGTACGCACTGCGCCGGAAGGCAATTGTACAGGAACCATATTGGCTTCGTCTGTTTCATCGGCAGAAGCAGCAATAACGATATTGGTATTGCTATCAAAGCCGGAAGTGAGTACATTGCCGTCCATAGTCTTCGAGCCGTTCTTGATACAGCCTACTATATAGCCCTTTACATAATATGTACCGGTCTTCGAGTTGTCCAAAATACGTACATCGGCGGTAGTGAAAGGATTGTCTATTGTTCCGTCGCCCTCAAGGTCAGCAACAGGCACTGAACCGGCTTTAACCAGAATCTGCATCTTACCATTGACAATCTCAAAGGTGGTGTCGGTGGAACCGGACTTAACATAGATATCCACCTTACCTTCAACAGCAACATAATCGCCTTTGGATACGGAGTCTGTAATCTCTGCATAGTATGCTTCTATAACGCCTTGCGTAGCGGTGGATGAAGCAGCGAGCCAAGCCGATTGGGTCTGCTTTTCATACTTGGTGGAAACTGCAAATGACTTAGTAACATAACCCTTGACAACCACTTCTTCGCCAATCCTGTTTTTAGCATCTTCTAAAGAGATGGCTTTGGTGGTGTCTATGGTAACAACGGCAACTGTATCGTTGTTATCTTTGGTTTCAGTACCGGGTCTTGTAGGGAATCGTTTTTCGTCACAACTGACAAATGTAAGCAAAAGAGCACTTACAATAAGAAGGAATAACTTGTTAGTTTTCATATCTATTTTACAATAATTTTCATTCAACGACATTTATAGAAATGTCATTTGCACGCGATAAAGCGCGCAAAGATACAAGTTATTTTTGATAAAAATGACTTTTGGTGAATTTTCTTGTATTTTTTTTCTATTTTCATAGCCATACTGACAAGGTTTAATCAAGACTTAATCAAGGAAAAGTCAATACCGTATCGTTGGTGAAATGGAGAGTATATACCGAACTTCCCATACCTGTGAAATTACCTATTCCGCCTTGTACATTGCCTTGTATATTCTTATAAACAGGTACAAACAGAACACCTTGTGTTTGGTCTTGCAAGGCAAAAGCCTTCCAATAGTTATATGACTCATTGTCAATTCGCGATAACTTAATCTGATATACGGAGTCGGTAAAGAATGACTCGCTGTGCAAGAAGTCTTCTTCACGTGTGTCCTTGAGAGGATTATTGATATAGATCTCTATTTTGCCGTCCTGTACCTTGCTATTGTCAAACGCTCCCAAATTACACATAATAAACTGTTTGCCTCGCATTTTTCTGGCAAAGACGAGGTAATATCTCGGCTCTTGACCATCATCACCTATATAGCCCACGAGTCGTTTTGTTTTGTCCGAACTCGTTCTTATCAGCATTGAGTCAAAGCGTGCGACGGGTGGTATGGTTGTAGTGGCAGTGGCATAGTGGTCGCGATACTTGGCTGTAACGGTATATGTTTGTCCCACTTGTCCTTTGATATTGATTGTATTATACAGATACGGAGGCATATATGTTGTATCTATGCGACCTGTCAGCACCACTTCGTCCGTACCGTTGCCTACGGTTACTCTGCCAAAAGCAATCAGTTGGTCTTGAGCAATATCGTAAAAAGTTTGCGTTGAGTAGTCTTTTTCGGGAAAGACATAACTCTTGTGAATAAGCACAGTGGGGTAACCATTGGCTTCAATCCAACCTTCCACAACAAGACTATCCTCTGTTTGTTCCTTTTGGCACGACACAAACAGAAACAGGAGAGATATGAAATATACAATGCGTTTCATTCAAATTTAAGATAAAAACTGACAGAAGGAATAATAGTGCTTAATGACGAGCCATAAATAGGTGAGAGTTTGTCGCTATAAACGATAAACTGGGCATTATGGTTAGCGTAGGTATTATATAGAGAGA
>CAMVHW010000101.1 GCA_947167395.1 uncultured Bacteroidales bacterium | reverse complement strand
CATAATGACAAGACCTTTTTCGAGGTTACCCACTTCGAGGTTACCTACGTTCTCAATGGCTACTTGTACGTCTTGCATAGGACGACCTATACGCGAGATACCTTTCTCCACCATACGAGATGAAGGGGTATTAGTTTGACGGCAAAGGTTAAGAGCCGAATCTATCTTACCTTCGTGTATATAATCTTTTATGCGGTCCATAAAGGACTTATCTTCTTGCGTAGCCTTATGCAGTACTATAAGGCGTTCAATAAAGATATATATAGCCCACGCCAATAGTAAGGCTAAAATAACCATTATCCAGCCTCCGTATTGAGCCATTGTCAACAGATTGATAGGTTCTTGTACAGCCTCAATCATTTCCGCTTCGTTTTGCAACGAATCCATCGTATTGATGTCTAATAATACCATATTATATTTGTTATTTGAAGTTAGTCGTTGTGAGTTATTATTGAATTGTTATTCGTTTGCTGCTTTTATGCAATTTTGGTAACTCTGAATTGTTTTCTCCACTCCGAGATAAAGGCAGTCGGCAATAAGAGCCTGCCCTATACTCACTTCAGCCGTCCACGGGAAGGTCTTAATAAAGTCAGTCAGGTTATGCAGATTAAGGTCGTGACCTGCATTCATACCCATTCCCAAATCTCTTGCACAAAGAGCAGCCTCGCGATACATATCCAAGGCTTTCGCGGGGTTATTAGTATATAATTCGGCATAAGGACCGGTATAGAGTTCCACACGGTCTGCTCCGGCTTTATGAGCATACTCAACCATTTCTGCAACAGGGTCAACAAAAATACTGACCCTAATCCCCGCTTGCTTGAACTTGCGGACAATAGTGGTCAGTTTAGCCAAATGAGTACGTGTATTCCAACCATGATTACTTGTCAGTTGGTCTTCCGCATCAGGAACGAGCGTAACTTGATCGGGAAGAACGTCTAAAACCAAGTCGGTGAAGAAAGGTTGGGGATTACCCTCGATATTAAATTCGGAGGAGATATTCTGTTTGATAGTATAAACATCATCGGGACGTATATGTCGTTGGTCGGGACGAGGATGTACAGTTATTCCGTCGGCACCATAAAGAACTGCTTTTTCAGCAAAATCCAACACATTGGGGATATCGCCACCTCTTGCGTTACGCAAAGTGGCAATTTTATTAACATTCACACTCAGCCTTGTCATCTCTTTGTCTCGTTTTAACGCGGCAAAAGTAAGACCGTTTTTTTTGCTATACAACAAAAAAAACTTTTTATTTGTGCATTATTGGTCAACAAAGTATTTTTGCGGCGTTAAAGTGAGTAGTATTCATATATAGAAAGACGATGAATGTAGTCATTTTCGGAAATGCGATGAAGCAACAGACCTTGGTAGAGGTGGCTCATCTTATCGAGTTTATGTTGCAGCACGATATTCATTTTTACTTATCCCAAGAACTCAGGCAAGAACTTAACTTGCGCGAATATGAAGTCTATCCTCGTCCCGATGAGGAGACGATGAAAGACTCTAATCCCATTGATTTTGCTATTTCTGTGGGAGGTGATGGTACTTTTCTTACCACTGCTTCCGTTATAGGAGATAAAAACGTACCTATATTGGGTATCAACTGCGGCAGGTTAGGTTTTTTGGCAGAGGTTCAGACTCAACAAGTGGATTATATATTAGACCGTCTTATAGCGGGTGACTATTCGGTAGAGCAGCGTTCGCTGTTGCACGTTGATTGTACTGAAGACGGTCACATACTTTCTCCGGATGCTCTTAACGAGGTGGCGATAATGAAGCAAGGGTTGAGCAGTATGATCAGTATAGAGACATATCTCAATGGGAGTTTCCTGCATACCTATGAGGCAGACGGATTGGTAGTGGCCACAGCCACAGGCAGTACGGCATATAATATGAGCGTAGGCGGTCCGATAATGTTGCCGCAAGTAAGGAGCATATTACTCTCACCCATAGCCACTCACAGCCTTAATGTTCGCCCGTTGGTAGTACCCGACGATAGCAAGATTGACCTTATTATGAAGAGCCGTAATGGTAGTTATTTAGTCAGTGTGGACGGCAGAAGTCAGATATTTAACGATGATGTCAAACTGCATATAGAGAAGGCCAAGCACACCATCAAGGTAGTTCAGATTGGCGAAAACGATTTTATTCATTCACTCAAAGTTAAACTCAACTGGGGAATATGATACCACTATACATAACTTGGGATGTTGACCCTATACTGATTCACATAGGCGATGGCGGTATCAGATGGTACGGTCTGCTATGGGCAATAGGTCTGTATTTGGCATACCTTATTCAGATTAAACTATATAACAATGAGAACTGCCCTAAAGATTGGCCCGATAAGATATTCACTTGGATGGCGTTAGGTGTTATCATTGGTGCTCGATTGGGGCATTGTTGGTTCTACGAATGGCATTGGACCGATGACCCGATACAGATATTCGCCTGGAATCTACACTATCGTAATCCCTATATAGAGCACCCAATGGAACTGCTCAAGATATGGGAAGGCGGTTTGAGTAGTCACGGCGGTGCAATAGGTCTGATAGTAGCAGCGTGGGGGCTGAACAAAAAGCATTTCTCGAAAGAAAAGAAGTTTAACACTTCTATGATATGGATTTTCGACAGGTTGGTGATAGGTATATGTGTTACTGCCACCTTGATTAGGTTGGGCAACCTGATGAACTCGGAGATCTACGGCGGACCGACCACTATGCCGTGGGGCTTTATTTTTGTTCGTGATGGTCAGACAGAGCCATGTCATCCCACGCAGATATATGAGATGTTATACTGCATAGCGGCATTTATAGTTACTTGGCTGATGTATTGGAAAGGGCAATGCTATAAAAAAAGAGGTTTGATATTCGGTGTCTTTTTGGAAATTATTTTTGTAACTCGTTTCTTGTTAGAATTCATCAAGAACGACCAAGAGGCATTTGAAGCCAACATGGTACTGAATATGGGGCAATGGTTAAGCATACCTTTTATTATATGGGGAATTTATTTAATAGTTAAATCATGCAGACAGACGGTCAAAAAAGCATAATGAGTTTGCTTATTCTTTTATTTATTTCTTTTTCACTTTCAGCGAACGACAACGACACGGTGGTCAGTACCATTCCTGATTCGTTATTACAACCCTCTAAATTAACCTTGGACAGCACTATTCCCGTAGATACGCTACGCGAGCAGGATGCTATGCTGGTTGCTTTTGACGAGGACGAGATGTTGCTGCAACTTATTTCCAAACAAGGTCAAGACATACGTCGCAGAGATTCGCTAAAGCGTGACTCGCTGTTGCAAGACCTATGGGCAAGAGAAGCCATAGTACAGGCAGAATTGCAACATATACGAGACTCGATATATGAACTTCGTGCAGACGAGTTGGCTCGGCAGGCATATCGTGATTCGGTTGCTAAATGGCAGAACATACAAGACTCTATAACAGAGCAGATAACGCAGGACAAGAACATAGCACAGATAACTATCACACGCTCGTTGGTTAAGGACACGGAAGAAGACTTGGACGAGATGAGACGCAACCGCCGCAATATATATAGTCCGTGGCGTATGGACGGACTGGTACAATTACAAGTGGCACAGAGTTATATATCACCCAACTGGTATCAAGGCGGTAACGAACTTAACCTGAACGTATTGAGTGTATTGAGAGGTAATGTCAATTACTCGAAGAACGGGCTTATATGGGAGAATCTCGGTGAGTGGCGCAGCGGTATAGCCAATACTCCGGGGGACACACTGCGTAAGTTTAACATTAACGATGACCAGTTCCGTATATATTCCAAGATTGGTTATCAGATAGCCAAGAACCTGTATGTGTCGGGCTCGGCAGACTTTAAGACCTCTGTATGGACAACGTGGAAAACCAACACGACCAACAGAAAAACCACTTTCGGTACTCCCATACGATTTAACCTCGACCTTGGTTTGGATTATAAGCCTATACCCAATCTCAGTATTGTAGTCGCTCCTGCGTCGTATAAGATGATCTATGCCACACGTACAGATGAGTCTATAACCGTAACCGACTACGGAATAGCAGCAGGCGAAAACATCTTGAACGATATAGGTAGCAGTTTGCGTGTCAAATGGAAATGGGTACCACTGCGCGAAATAACGCTTGAAACGGAATTGTATATGAACTATACTTATCTGAAACGCACCTTTGAGTTTGACTGGTCAACCACTTGCAACTTCGTTATCAATCGTTTTCTTACCACTCGTCTGACCCTTCATCCTCGTTACAACAATATGGAATTGGATAGCGACGGTAAGGCAAAGATGCAATTCAAAGAGATATTGTCGGTAGGCTTCTCACATACATTCAGATAATCAGTTTCAAGAGATGGATAATCAATTACGTATCGTCTATATGGGAACTCCCGACTTTGCCGTGGCAGGGTTGAGAGCATTGGTGGAGAACGGCTATAACGTGGTGGCGGTAGTTACTATGCCCGACAAGCCGTCAGGCAGAGGTCATCAGATACAATATTCGGCAGTCAAACAGTACGCTATCTCCAAGAATCTGCCCATACTGCAACCGGAGAAGTTGAAAGATGAGGACTTTTTGGCTCAACTACGTTCATATAAGGCTGACTTGCAGATTGTAACTGCTTTTCGTATGTTGCCCGAAGCAGTTTGGTCAATGCCTCGTTTAGGTACGTTCAATCTTCACGCGTCCCTTCTGCCGCAATATCGTGGTGCAGCACCTATCAATTGGGCAATTATCAATGGCGAGCAAAAGACAGGTTGCACCACTTTCTTTCTCAACCACTCGATAGACACAGGCAATATCATCTTGCAGCAATCAACCGATATTGGTGAAGATGAGAACGTTGGTTCGCTTCACGACAGGCTGATGAAGATGAGTGAAGAAGTGACGCTGAAGACAGTGGATTTAATATCCGACTGCGACAGACGAGGCATAACAGTTGAAACTATTCCGCAACCTGACAGCACTGACCTAAAACCCGCTCCCAAACTCTTTAAGGATAATTGTGAGATTGATTTCAAAAGAACATACGAGCAGATACATAACTTTGTTCGCGGTTTAGCCCCCTACCCTGCTGCTTGGTGCAGATTGGAAATCAAAGGTCAGATTTATGAGCCTGTAAAGGTATATAAAGTAAGGAAAGGCGAAGGCGCAATCAGTATGCCTTGTGCTGATGGTTGGGTAAGTATAGAGGAGTTGCAACTCCCCGGCAAGAAACGTATGGATGCCAAGAGTTTGCTTAACGGATTGAGATAAGAGTTTGTATATGGATTGTTACGCACTGATAGACAAGTATTACGGCAATCAGCCTGAATTGAAGCAGATACTGATAAGACATAGTGAGCAGGTAAGAGACAGGGCTTTGAGCATAGTGGATAGGCATAGCGAATGGGAAGTGGACAGACAGTTTGTAGGTGAAGCGGCTATGCTGCACGATATAGGTATTATCTATTGTAATGCTCCGGGAATATGTTGTTTGGGCACTCAACCATATATAGAACACGGTTATCTCGGTGCTGAACTTCTACGCAAAGAGGGATTGGAGCGTCACGCACTTGTCGCCGAACGGCATACGGGCAGCGGTATAACGATGGAGCAAGTGATACAAGAAAATATACAAATACCGTTAAGAGATTATCTATTGA
>CAMVHW010000100.1 GCA_947167395.1 uncultured Bacteroidales bacterium | reverse complement strand
CTCCCACCGCTGCCGACGGCACTTACCTAATAAGATTCCTCACCAACGAAGGCGATGAAGAGGTCAAGAAATGGGTGGTAAGATAATCGAGAGATTCCATAAGCCATCAAACAAATATGCCAATGGCTCTCTTCACGAGAGCCATTGGCATATAAATTAGATTGCGTTATATCCTTATGTCGTCAAGTCACGGTTTCTTCTCTATTAGACTACCAAACGCGAACGGTGGTGTAATAGTATTGGTTTGTTACCGGCGAGGTGAACCAGCAGAGCGGCACACGAGCAAGGAAAATCTCCGACATAGGCTGCTCGTGGCGAGAATAATAACTCACCCATAGTTCATCACCTTCTATCAGCATACCGGCATAACTATTGTCATCACCGCCCGAGGGCAGCAGGCACACCTCCTCAAAATGGCCATTCAAGCCTCCCTTGAAGAGCATAGTCTTTTCCGAAGAATAGAGCGAGCGAGTGGCAACAATAGTGGCTGTATCGCCAAGAATAAAGAACTCCGGTCCGCCGAGAGGTATATCCATTTCCGTCCATTGCCAGTCGTTATACGGCGGTCGTGCCATTCCCCACATTCCCCTATGGTCGCCTTCCTCACGGCGTATCATCAAGTACATAGTGCTGTCGGAGGTAAGGCGCACCGTGGTTTCGTTGGGGCGACCCGTAACGGCTAACGGCGACACAAGGTCGTAGTGTATGCCGTCGGTGGTCTGCAAGAGATTGAACGTCGGTCCGTAGGACACGACATAGCCTGTATTGTCGAACCAAGTGAGCCGCCATAGCCACTCTCTGTTCTGACAGATAGCAGGATCCACCACACAGTCTTGCAGTTCGGTAAATACCTTACCATCCTCAGAGAACGCCGCTTTGGTGAACGAACCCATGTATTCCGCACCATCGTACAACACGCCACCGAGCAGCAACATCAGCCTTCCATCGGGGGTGATACTGAGTTTGGGGTCGCGCAAGTCCATGCCTTCAATAGCAAACAGAGCGAGCGGCTGCCAGTCCTCACCATCATCGGACACGATGATACGCACTTTGCCCGCTGTGGTGGCGTCGCCTTTGTAGTGATGAGCCACTGCCTCACGGAAAGTGCAGAAATAGCGGTCTTGAAACTTAACAAGCGATGTAAAAGAGCAGTAATTATCGTTACTCCATATACGATTGACTGTGATGGAATAGGTCTGACTATTGTCTTGTTTGGGCGAAGACGAAGTACAAGCCGTCAACATTAGAAGAGCGACAAACACAAGCGGAAGAGGTAAAAAAGAATGTTTCATAAGTCTAATATAGTTGGTTAATAATTGGGGGGTATTTTAGATGTTTACAAAAGTTTTTCCATCATATAATGCAGGAAACTTTAGTTAATTCTATTTCCGTGATAAGCCTAGTCATAGCAGGTCGTGAAACCTTTGTTCTATGGGTTGCGCTATGTCCATTTTTTCAAACGTTTCGGGCTTTGGTTCCAATAAAAAGCAGTCTCCCTTCGGAACAGATCTCGAAATACACGCCACATGGCTTGAAGTATTTGGCATTTTCGTCATTCGGTTTGGGGAAACCGTCTTTGAGCAGGATGACAAACGGATAACCCGCCTCACGCAATGTCCTGCATATCTGTTTCTCGCCCTTGGATATGCCCGCACTGACAAACGTTTTAGTTGCTCCAACTGCCCCTTGTGGGTTAGTATGCGGTCGTGGTACTCGGGAGCAAAGAACATTTTTCTCGCGGGATGAACCGCGAGAGCAGAACCACCCCCAACCATCGCTTCGGTCCTGCTCGGCGGGTTCATCCCCATCGCTATTTTTGAGCATTGTCGCTTGAAATAGCCTACATAATACCCCAGCGGCAAGTCTATCCGTTCTCTCACCCGCAGCAGCACGTGGAGTCACGATTGTGAGCATATATATAGTCGGCTCATGGTAGTCGTGCCACTTCGCACGAAGCAGGTGCATCCGCTACTGCTCGTACCGCCATCCCTTGTCCGTATGGATAAGTTTCTTCATATATGTTTCCTATTTCTTATCTACCCTCGTCTGCTCCGCCGGTTCTATGTCTGTCCCCAACAGCGAGGAGTACAAGTCTTCCATTTCAGTTTTACGGTTAGGGTTGGAGTGGGACATAATGAGAAGTTATTGTTTTTATTAAGGCTTCTTCGTTTATCTTCATCTTTTCTTGAAAGTCATTCCAATCGTTAATGGTTTGAGGTATTGGGAAGCCATAAAGAGAGATGTTTCCGCCGTAACCCCTCAAAGTAGATGACGTCAACTTTTCTTGACTTGTCGCACAGGGAAAGACAAAACCGCCAAACTTGGCTTGTTCTATGTACATATAGGTTATCAGTTGATGCAAGTCATCTCTATCTACCTTATGCACTTCTCTTTCTTCGAACCTTTTGTATTTTGCATCAAGTATGAAGTCGTTCTTGTAAAAATCCGGATAGCGTTCACCTGTCTTGTCATAGAACAAATATATTCGTCCTGCCCTTTCTCTATTGTTAGGATGCCAAAAGCCAATTTTCTCTAACAATGTGTTTAGATACTCTTCCCACAGCCATGCGCCATCAAATAGGATGCCGCATATCTCGTTGTTGTCGTTGCCGTATTTGAGTTCCTCGTAGCGAAGAATCTGTAAGCAGAGTTGTTGTAGGGGGCGGTACTCACTGAAATACGGATGCCTCAATGGGTGCATGTTCTGATGGATAACGCGCTGTCGTTCTTGCCTGTTGTAGGTAGGCGTTACCTGTACGATAGCACGTATAGCGTCGCTCGTATCGGAATCGTTGCACAATATATTGCCTGCATATTTATGATTGCGGAGATATTCTATAGTATGGCGAATGAGTTGAGTAATAGGATTGTCGAAGGTATATTCCCTGGTCTGAAAGGCAACACGTCCCGTGAAAGGTATGTTCTGACGGATATGCCGTACGATATCGATTTGTCCACGGATATGGCTGTCATTATAGTTGTGGGTCTGATACTCTTTATACAGTCCCTGACTATATGCTCGCTTGAGGAAAGAAGGCAATAGATATATCAGAAAATCAAAAATCTCTGTTTGGTCGGAGGTATATTTGAGATTAAAAAGATTGACGGCAAACACCTTTTGTAGCATATAATGCAGGAAGAAATCTTGCTCGTCGTCTTTGGCGAAGCGGGAATGGATTCTAATGCGGATGTCTTTGTAACCGATGAAACCGAGGATATTGTTGCTGCATAGAACTTTATCGTCCTCAAAAGAAAATATGGGGCTATCTTGTATCTTGTCTTTGCACTCTGTTAGGCATTGAGGGAACACCAATAAGCGAGGGCTGTCTTCAAGTTTAATGTTCTTTATCGGCACTCCCGCTATTTCTTGCAGTTGCGACTTGTGTATATCGGTAAAAGTTCCACTTACACAATCAACCAACTGTTTCTTGCTGTTGTCTGCTATTTGTATCACTACTTGTGCCATTATATATTTTGTGCAGTTTTTCTACTTTGTCTTTTGCATCTTTATCACCACGAAAATACTCATAAAGCAAGCCTTGCAAATGATTATTCCACAATGCTTCAAATGAACTTCCTTTCAGTTTAAGAAAATAAGCAGCACCTATTTGATATTCCCTATCTAACATGTTTTCTATCTCATCATTAAGACGCGTCATTCGAGATTTTATCTCTTGTTTTTGAGTGTCGTCAAAGTCTTCATTATTTGCGATAATGGATTCATAACTTTCTTCGGCTTTCACTTCTTTCCAAGCGAATCGGCGGCGCATAGCGAAGTCCATACTCTCAACCGAGCGATCGATGTCGTTCATCGTGCCGATGATATAGACATTTTCGGGAACGAAGAAATGCCCGAAGTTATTTTTTGAACCTAATGCAATGTCAAATGCATTGGCTTCTTTTATCATACCGGCATATTGAGTTTTAACTTGACCTTTTGTACCACGATAGCCCGGGTCGATAGAATAAAAGAGTTCGCCAAAGATCTTTGATATCTCACCACGATTGATTTCGTCAATGATAAAAACATATTTTTGGTTCGGGTCTTTATCTACCTTCTTATATTCCTTCAGACCGATTTGATTACTATCCTTAAAAAACTGTATTATAGCCCTTCTATAATTATCATGTCCTCCTTGCGGAACTCCTTTCAAACCTTTATACACATTATATAATTGGTCTCTATTAAAGTACTTAGGAGTTTGGCTATCTGTTGTAAAACCTGAAAGACTATTGTCGGTAGAATTAAATTCAATTCTTATATATCTATTTTTAGATATGAGCGGGATTTCAATAAACTCTTTTTCTTCAAGAATTGCAACAAAATTATCCCATGCCTCTTCAAAATTATCCTCGGCAACAGATTCATTTCTAATTGCACCTTTACAAAACTCCTTAAACACTCCATCCACTAATTGAAATCCTCCTGTTTCTGTCGGACGTATTCCTTCCACAAAATCGGTATAGTCGTACGAGGGGTGGAACTGAACAAAGCCTATCTGACTTTGTTCCTCGGGACTTAGTGACTCATAGTTCTTTTGGAACATTATATGAGCGGCAATCTGTTTTGCCATATAGGTCTTACCCGTCCCGGGTGCACCTGTAAGGATAAGGTTGTAATTGCTTTTGAGTAATTCGATAAACTCTGTATATTTTTCCATATCTGCTTTTTCTTTGTTTTTCGTATCTAATGTGGTTTTTCGCCTGTTAAACTCATTGAAGAAATTTGTTAGATTTTCATTGATGACATCTTCGCCTTTATATAGAGCCAAATCGTTGAGGGTATATTTGAAATCTGTTTTTGTCCACTGACTTTCACCGCCTTCATTTTCGGAATAATTGGTTAGCATCAGTCCTCCCACCAATGTCTTCTCTTTGTCCCATTTGGCGATAATGTTTAACCCGGTCCCATCCCAGTTAATATATGTACCTCGAGTAGCATAGTTGCCGAAAGAGGCATTGATATTTATACACATCTTTCCGTTTGTATATGTGTCCCATGCCGACACCTGATTTTGTATAGAATGATTTTTCCACCCTTGACCTGCCGACCAAAATTTGTTTTTTTCCACCAACGGCTTGATATATTCATCGTAACCTGCAAAGTCCGTGGTTTCGCTCTGCACATAATTCAAGTGTGCCACGAAATACTCAAGCAGATGCTTAAAACGGATAAGTTCTTCCATATCTTTTGATTTAATATTTGGCAATTCTTTTCTTATGCACCAAAGTAATGTCTGACTATTAAGTAATAGGCTTTCACCGTATTGTTTTCTTAATTCATTGAACACCTGATGCACCTCGCTATTGTTTGATATCAACTCGACAACGGAATACGTTTCTTATAATATCTGCGCAGCGTGGTTCTTGGTATCGACTTTCTCGACGATGCGTTCGAGGATACCTTCTTCATTGAAGACAAAAGTCTTGCGGAGCGTACCCATACTCACCTTGCCATAAAGTTTCTTCTCGCCGTAAGCACCAAGAGCCTGTAGCAGTTTTGTCGAAGGGTCGCTCAAAAGAGGGAATGGCAACTCGTATTTGGCAATAAAACGCAGATGCGAAGCAGGCGAGTCCTTGCTTATGCCATACACCTGATAGCCCCGTGCAAGGAATGAGTGGTAGTTGTCTCGCAGGTTACAAGCCTCAGCCGTACACCCGGGTGTTGAGTCTTTGGGATAAACGTAAAGCACTGTCGGCTTGCCTATTAGGTCT
>CAMVHW010000099.1 GCA_947167395.1 uncultured Bacteroidales bacterium | reverse complement strand
AAAACTCTACGCACGTGACGACAAACACCTGATGGAACTGCTGAACTCTAAAATTCAATGCATCCCAGGGGTAAGCAAAACAGAAACACTCACTTCTCTCGAACAGCGTATCAACCGTTCACTACCAATCATTTAACAGTTTTAGATTATGGAAAAAGTTATTAGCGGTATTCGTCCAACCGGCAACCTGCACTTGGGTAACTATTTCGGTGCAGTAAAGAGTTTTATTGAGATGCAGAACAACTATGAGTGTATGTTCTTTATCGCCGACTGGCACTCTCTGACCACTCACCCCACCCCGGAAAACATTCGCCGTTCGGTTCGTACCATCCTTGCCGAATACTTGGCATGCGGTATCGACCCCGACAAAGCACCTATATATATTCAAAGCGATGTCAAGCCCGTTCTCGAACTCTATCTGTTCCTTAATATGAATGCCTATCTCGGCGAATTGGAGCGCGTAACCAGTTTCAAAGAGAAGGCTCGCACCCAGCCGGATAATGTCAATGCCGGACTGCTCACCTACCCTACCCTGATGGCTGCCGATGTATTGGCTCACAAGGCTGACAAAGTGCCGGTAGGTAAAGACCAAGAACAGAATATGGAGATGATGCGCCTCTTTGCAAGACGCTTCAACCGTATCTACAACGTCGATTTCTTCAAAGAACCCGCTTCGTTCCATTTCTATGACAAAGCAGTGAAAGTTCCTGGATTAGACGGTAGCGGCAAAATGGGTAAGAGCGAAGGTAACGCTATCTACCTCTGCGACGACGAAGCAACGATAAAGAAAAAAGTTATGCGTGCCGTTACCGACAGCGGACCTACCAAACTCAATCAGGAAAAGCCCGAACCGATACAAAACCTCTTCACCCTGCTCTCGCTCGTTTCTTCACAAGACACCTACGACTACTTCAACGACCAATACAACCAAATGACCATACGCTACGGCGACTTGAAGAAACAACTTGCACAGGATATCAACGCCTTCTGCGCACCTATAAGAGAACGTATCACCGCTTACCAAAACGATGAAGAACAACTGGCTCGTATAGCCAAACAAGGTGCGGAAAAAGCAACCGAAAGCGCAGAGAAAACACTACGACAAGTAAGAGAAATAATAGGCTTCAGACCATACTAATCCATTTAATAATGAAAAAGCATCTTTTATACTTATTACCGCTTCTTTTCCTTCTTGCCCTCAGTCCCCTTTGGGCTGACGATTATGTGGACGACGCTTACTATTGGGAAGGCAGCCAACCACAAGTGGTTGTAACCACCAATACAAAGGTGAGGGTACAACAAACTGACACCTTGCAAAACACTAAACAACAGAAAGTGCAAATCATACAAGCCAACGACACCGTCGTCAAGGCTGTTATTCGCCGCTGATAGTCAAATCAACACAAAAAAGAAAGGACTCTGACAATGCGTAGATCAATAACACTCATAGTTACTCTTGCGTTTTGTTCGTTTTCTATTCTCTTCGCACAAGACGCACAACTGCTTAACCAATACGATTATATAGGTACTGCCCGCTATACGGCTATGGCAGGTGCTATGTCGTCGGTGGGGGCTGACCCTTCGGCAGTTCTTGACAATCCTGCCGGACTGGCTCTCTTCCGACGCTTTGACATCACTCTCTCCTTGCACGAACAACTCGACTTCACCAAACAGAATGGCGAAAAAGACAGCGAGTTCCGCTCATCGTGTATGCTGCCGCAAGCCTCCTTCGTCTTCGCCTTTGAAAACAAAAACGAGTTCTCTCCGCTGCGATTCAACAACTTTATGTTCTCCTTCAACCGCCTGCATACTTTCAATCGCACCTCTTGGGGACACGCCTTCAATCAGCCTTCCATATCCCACCTGATGCTCGAACAAGCCGACGGACAAAGCGAACAGACCATATCCAATTCAATTTACAACGACCCTAACACAGGTTGGCTCAGTGAGTTGGGTTATCGGACCTATATGATTGACCCATTCGATATTGACCAAAAAGGCGACACTATATTCGACACTTGGTCATCTGTCTATAACATACAACCCGTCAATGGCATACGCATAAGAGAGAGCGGTGGCATAGACGAGTTTAACATACACTGGGCAGGACTCTTCTCCCAACATTGGGCCCTCGGATTAGGACTCAACATACGTTGGCTCGACTACAATAAAGAAACCTCATACGAAGAGACATTCATCGAAGGCGACAACACCAACTATGCAAAAATAACCTCCTACCTTCACCAAGACGGTATAGGCGTGAGCGGTTCGGTGGGACTGCTCTACCAACCCCTCAGGTCATTGCGATTAGGTCTGTCGCTGCAAACGCCCACAGCAATGAGCATAACCACACAGACCGATGCGGAGATGTATCTCAAAGACGGCGGAGTGGGCGGTAACGACAAAACACTGCTCTACAGACATACAGCACGATTGACACAACCGCTAAGAACAACGACCGGTATAACCTTCATAGGAGGACAAAAGGGACTGGTCAGCCTCCAATACGACTTCCGACACTATAAAAACACCTACAACATACATACAATGAAGATTGGTGGCGAATATGTTATCAATAACAACTTTTTCCTTAACTGCGGTTATGCTTGTGAGTCTGCCTTCTTGAAGAATGAACCACCTACCGTGTTGGCACTCAACGATGTACGCACCGATGCCGAATATCGCACCATAGGCATTAGCCATATAGCCGCAGCAGGATTCGGCTTCCGCAACCAACACTTTGTGGCACAATTAGCCTATCGTTTCCGCCATCAAGCATACGACATTTACCCCTACGTGGCTTACAATACACTACCGGATGCCTATAATATGACATCTATGACACATAACATAGTGCTAACCATCGGTTGGCATACCGCTAATTAACTATATGCTGCAAGACCAAGAGACCGGAAAACTCAACACTATTTATTAAAACGAGGTCCATAGTCAGCCAATGGCGTGCCGATACATCCTGCCGTGACCCGTTTAACTACGGTAGCAACGATGGCGGTCGGATTACAACGGCTTACCACACCTCAAATCCTATTATTAGGAGTTTTCTCGAGTAAAGGAGTCTTGCAGCATTTTTTACGACTACTATTTAATAGACTTATTAAATACATATATCAATAAATGAACAAACTGTATTATTTAGGTATAGATATAGGCTCCACCACCTTGAAGGCGGCATTGATAGACGACTCTAATCAACTCATAGCGTGGGACTATCGCCGTCACTATGCCGACATTGTCGGTACAGGACAAAGAGTATTGCAATCGCTTGCCGAACGTGTGTCGCCATCGTCCAACCTGCTTCTCACCATCACAGGCTCAATAGGGATGGGAGTGGCTGAAAGGCTGAACATACCTTTCGCGCAGGAAGTGGTGGCTTCGGTGGAGACAGTCCGACAACTCTACCCCGATGTCAGCACTTTCATCGATATGGGCGGCGAGGACTCAAAGATGATTTTCTTTGCCGAAGGCTCGGTACCCGACATACGTATGAACGGCAGTTGTGCCGGCGGAACAGGTGCTTTCATCGACCAGACAGCCTCATTGCTCGGCATAGAGACCACCGAACTGGATCGCTTGGCAGCCGAGTACGACAACATCTATCCCATTGCTTCCCGTTGTGGCGTTTTCAGCAAAACCGACATACAGAACCTCATAGCCCGCAAGGTGAGCAAAGCCGATATAGCAGCCAGCGTCTTCCACGCAGTGGCTCAACAAGTAATAGGCTCATTAGCACGAGGACAAGAGATAAAAAGCAAGGTCTTCTTCTGCGGCGGTCCGTTCGCCTATCTGCCTAACCTAAGAAAAGCATTCTTGGACCTGCTCTCGCTCAAAGAGGAGGACACACAAATACCTATGCACGCACAGATAGTGCCTTCATTAGGCTGCGCACTCATAAGCAAACAACGCAAAGCAACGAGCCAACCGCTACAAATCAAAGACCTCATCGCACGATGGAACGAACTGAGTAAAGCCAACATTGACTATACTCAACGCCTCTCACCGCTCTTTCGTGACGAATGGGACTACAAACGCTGGCTGCAAACCAAACAGTTGCACCAAATACCTCGCACTAACCGCTTAACCGACAACGAACCGCTCTTCCTCGGAGTCGATTCAGGCAGCACGACAACAAAGATAGTGCTAATCAATAAGAATAAAGAACTTGTTTATAGCGACTATCTGCACAATAACGGCGATAGTTTCAACGCTTTCTCCGAGGCATTAAATCGTATGAACGACTATTTGAGAAACACTTACCTCCTTCGCCATATCGACATTCAGGGCAGTTGCGCGACCGGCTATGGCGAGAGCCTGCTCCAAACAGCCTTCTCCTTGGACTACGGCATTGTGGAAACGATGGCACATTTTATAGGTGCTAAACAAGTCATTCCCGACGTGGAGTTTGTATTGGACATAGGCGGACAAGATATGAAAGCCATTTGGTCGCAAAACGGTGCTATCCAACGCATTGAGATAAACGAAGCCTGTTCGTCAGGTTGCGGCAGTTTTCTTGAGACCTTTGCTCAACAATTAGGCTACACCATAGAGGAGTTTGCTCGTATGAGTTGCACAGCCCGACACCCTTGCGACCTCGGCACACGCTGCACCGTTTTTATGAACTCCAAAGTCAAACAGGCTCTGCGAGAAGGTGCCGACGTGGCTGATATAGCGGCAGGATTCAGTTATTCAGTCGTCAAGAACTGTCTGTATAAAGTGCTTAAACTGAAAGACATAAACCAAATAGGCAAACGCATTGTGGTTCAGGGTGGCACCCTGCGTAATCACTCTATTGTACGCGCTTTGGAAAAAATGACAGGCACTGATGTCGCTTTCACCGACATACCCGAACTAATGGGGGCTTACGGAGCAGCGATATACAGTCTGGAACAAGAAAACAACAAAAGAAAATGGAACTCAACGATATAATCAAAGCCAATACCTACACTGCGTCCGTGGAGACCTGCCCGGGCTGCGCCAATCATTGCCAAGTCAAACTCTTTACGTTTGCTAACGGCAAAGTGTTTGCCAGCGGCAACAACTGCGAAAAGATATATAGTTCAGGTCATAACGCTCTACAACGCGGTCGCAATATGTTTGAGTATAAATACCGTCTTCTCTTCGGATTCCCCACTCCTCATCAAGACGGCAGACTGCGCATAGGCATACCTCGCGCATTAGGCATTTACGAAAACTTCCCCTTCTGGCGCACACTATTGGAACAGTGCGGTATAGAAGTAGTACTATCATCCACCTCAACAGCCAAAACCTACGAAACGGGTATAAGAACCATTATGGCTGACAATATATGCTTCCCCGCCAAACTGATGCACGGACATATACTCGACCTATTGGAAAACAAACACATAGACCGTTTGCTCTACCCTTTTGTTGTTTACGAGCAGAAAGAGGACAAGAGCAGCAAGAACTCCTTCAACTGCCCTATCGTATCCGCCTATGCCGACGTGATTAGAAGTGCTGTCAATCCGCAAGATAAATACGGTATTCCGCTTGACTCACCGGTTGTCAATTTCAGTAACGAGCACCTGCTTCGCGCCTCCTGCACCGACTATCTGCTCACTCTCGGTATAGACTCGTCAGTTGCACAACCAGCCATAACGGCTGCCATCGCGGCACAACAGACCTATCTCTCCGCACTCGAAAACGAATGTCAAACCATACTCCATAAGGCAGAAAAAGAAGATCGTAT
>CAMVHW010000098.1 GCA_947167395.1 uncultured Bacteroidales bacterium | reverse complement strand
GAGATGGGTGTGGAACTGGCATATATAGTTCCCCAAGAAGGCAGCAACGTATGGTTTGACGGTTGGTGCATACCTAAATACGCCAAGAACACCAAGGCTGCCAGTTACTTCATTAACTTCCTCTGTATGCCCGAAAATGCCATTTATAATATGGAGGAGATTGGCTATGTCAGCGTTATCGCTTCGCCTGAGATTTTAGAATGGGCTGACGACGACGAGATAGAAGAAACAGCCGACCTGAGTTACTTCTTCGGCGAGGAAGCCAAAGAGGTGCATGCCAACCAAGTGTTCTACCCCGACGCAAGCATAATCAGCCGCTGCGCACTTATGCACGACAGCGGTGAGAACACCAAAGACATATTAGATATGTGGTCGCGCGTGAAAGGCGATAACCTGAGCGGTAAGATGATTATCATCATCGTGGTTGTCATACTGGCTATTGTGGCTTTTGCCGTTATGCAAACTATCAATCGTCGCCGCCAACGCACACTGCAAAATAAAAAACGTAAATCTCACACAAGATGAAAAAACTGACCGGTCTGATACTCTGTATTCTGACATCGCTGTGTCTATGGGCGGGGGAGATGGACGATGAGTACTTCCAACTCAAAGACCGTTTTGAGACACGCGACAAGGGACTGAGCGGAGACCTTAAACGCTACCTTGACAAGTATCCCTACACCACCTACTACGACGAGGTGGAGATGATGCTCGGCGTGTTGCTGACAGAGAAGAAACAGTACAAAGCCGCCATCCGCACATTCAAAAAAGTGGATTGGAAACAATTAGGCAGGGACGACCAACCCGCTTACTTCTTCTACCAAGGCTACGCTATGCTCCAATCGGACAACACCGAAGGGGCTATGACCTGCTTCAACACTCTGCGCACAAGCACCAACCGATATACACTGCAAGGCAAATACTACTATGCCTATTGTCTGTATAAACAAGGAGAACACAAGAAGGCTCTCAACGACTTCCTCGCGCTCGAAAAAACAGAAGAGTATCGCAACATAGTGCCGTACTATATCATTCAGATTTACTATTCTCAAAAGAACTATGACGAGGTATGGCAACGAGCCGAAGAGATACTGACCGCCAATCCCAAGAACGGCAACAACGCAGAGATATATCGTATGCTGGGCGAGTTGTACTATAACAAGGCTGACTATAATAATGCCATAGACAACTTGACGCAATACACCTCATTAACCACCAAGCAGAAGCATACACCGCTGCGCAACGATATCTACTTGCTCGGTATGGCTAACTATCGTCAGAAGAAATACGACGAAGCCATCACCTATCTCAAACAGGTCAAGCAAGCCGAAGACACCATATCCCAAAACGCACTGCTCCATTTAGGTCATTCGTATGTAAAGACCAATACCATCGAGAGTGCCAAGTTGGCATACACGGCGGCTATGAATATGCGTGTTGATGATAAGATAAGAGAAGAGGCAATGTTTAACTACGCACTCACCACCCACCAAAACAGCACGGCTTTGGGTGAGAGCGTCAATGCCTTCAACGACTTCTTGAAGGAATACCCTCATACGGAACACGCCACCGAGGTGTATCAACTGTTAGCGTCCGTATATATGAGTACGAAGAACTATCGTGCCGCCTTGGATGCCGTTACCGCCATCCCTAAACAGACAGCACAGACAGCACAGATAAAGCAGTACCTGCGCTACCAAATAGGTGTGGACGCTTTCCTTCAAGGTAAGATGCAGGAAACCAAGAAATGGATGACCGACGTCATAACCAACGAGAAAGGCTCGTCCCACTATAAGACCGACGCTTACTACTATCGTGCAGAAGCCCTCTATCGTCTTCGCCAATACGAAGACTGCTATAACGACATCTCGCTGTTCCTCTCTATTCCCAATAACGAGTCGGGCAACCTCAACGAGGCTGACTACCTGATGGGTTATGCTCTGTTCAGCCTCAAGCAATACTCCGAGTCGGAAGTTGTCTTCCGTCGTTATACCGGTCATACCGACAAGCAACAAGCCACCTACGCCGACGCTATGAACCGCATAGGCGACTGCTGCTTTAATAAGCGTGCCTTCAACGACGCTATTGCTGCCTACAAGACAGTTGTGGAGCAGAATGCAGCCGGTGCCGACTATGCCACCTTCCAGTTGGGTTATGCACAAGGTCTGCTACGACACTACACCGAAAAGGTGAACACTATGGAGCAGTTGGTTACCACCTACCCCAAGTCAGACTATGCCGACGACGCTCTCTATGAGATAGCACGCGCCAACCTGCAAGCCGAGAACCAAACAAAGGCTATCAACGCATACGACCGACTCATAAAAGACTACCCCAACAGCAACTACACACGCAAAGCCTGCCTCGAAAGAGCAATGGTATATCGCGACAACAAGCAGTACGAACAAGCCATAGCCGGCTTTAAGCAGACTATCGAACTCTATGCTGGCAGCGAAGAAGCCTACTCGGCTCTCGATGCACTGGAACAGATATATGTGGAGACCAACTCCATCTCCGAATACCTCGCTTATACCAAACAGATCAGCCGAATGAAGACCACCAACGCACAAGAAGAGGACTCGCTGACCTATGTTACCGCTGAGTTGCAGTATATGCTCGGCAACTACGATGCAGCCGCAGCAGGTATGGTAACTTATATCAGTCGTTTCTGCACAGGCGGACGTTATTGCACTATGGCCACCTACTTGGCAGCCGACAGTTACTACCGTTTAGGCAAGAATGACGAAGCCATACAACTCTATACCGACTTGAGCGACATACCCGGCAACCCCTATATGGAGGAGACCTATACTCGCCTGTCCGAACTGCTCTACGACAAGAAAGACTATGAGATGGCACGACACAGTTTTGAACAACTGCGCCAACACACCACCACCAAAGAGACTATCACCACTGCCGATATAGGTATATTACGCTGCTCCTATTTCCTCAAAGACGACCAAACGACCATCGATGTGGCAACACGACTATTGGATGATGACGAGATAAGCGACAACGTTCGCGATGAAGCACTCTATAACAGAGCCAAGGTCTATTATCGTCGTGGCGACTATGGTATGGCTGCCGTCGATTTCACGCCTCTAAGCAAGAACGTGCGCGTGGTTACAGGTGCAGAAGCGGCATTCCTGTTGGCTGACTGCTACTTCCGTCTCGGCGCATTAGACAGTTCGGAAACAGAGATAATGAAGTTTGCCGGACAGAAAACTCAACACCAATACTGGCTCGCCAAAAGTCTTATACTGCTCAGCGACATCAACGTAAAACGTGGAGACCTCTTCCAAGCCAAACAATACTTGCTTTCGCTGCAAAACAACTATAAAGCGGATGACGACATACAGACCGACATACAGCAGCGACTCCGTATGATTGAGCAACAGGAAACACCTACTCCCGATAATGAACCTGAAGATGAAGAGGAGGACGAATAAAATGAAAAACAAACTTAAATATATAAGCCTTTCGGCTTTGTGTGCATTACTCCCCTTGACACTGGTAGCACAAAACGATTCCGTACTCGACCGCAACGTGATAGTGGAGCGTGAGTTTCAGCCTGTTATACAACACGCCGGCAAACTGAACACGCCGCTTAAACAAGTGGAAACAAAGATTGAGCCCGTCCAACTGACCTACAGCGACTACTCCTCACCTTTCGCTCCACAGCCCTCCACTCCCACTCTTACTGCCTCCCAAGTGCGCTTTGCTCACCCACAACCTAATAACGGATGGCTGACCCTTGCAGTGGGACACCCGCTCACCTACCTTGACTTCGGATACGGAATAAAAGACAAAAGCGGACTCCAACTCAATCTCTTTGCCAATCACGATGCTCAATGGGGCAGAAAGACTTGGTCGGAAAGCAGATTAGGAATGAACATACAAAAATCGTTCACAAATACCTATCTGCAATTCGACATTGACGGCAACCACCTTTTCTACACCCGCTACGGACGCTATTATGACGGCAAACAAGGACTGACCATAAATAAGTACAGCAACCTCCTGCCCGAAGATAAGCAACAGGCTTGGACGATAAACACTATGTTCAGTGTGGTTCCGCGTTCCGGCGTAATGCCTTATTATGCCCAAGTGGGATATACGGCACATATATTGCCCGACTTCGTCAATGAGCATATGCTACGCACACGCCTATGGGCAGGATTGGAATTAGAAGAACACACGGCGGCTGTTACCTTCGTTATGCAGAACACCTTTATGACGGTGGATTCAAAGACTAACCTTGCCGACTCTCTTTATAATAACCGACACGCCTTCCGTATTGAACCTTATTACGAATACAATACCGATAATCTCCGCCTTCACGTGGGGGTCAACCTTGACCTTAACGTAGGTAAGGGCCAACTGCTGACCGGCAATCCCGACCTCAGTTTCGCGCCCTCGCCCAATGTGGAATTGGAATATCGTATCATACCCTCGTGGTTGGTGCTGTACGCTAATGCCAAAGGCTCATACGGCTATGGAACGGTACAGACGTTTATGTTCTCCAACCCCTACCTTGACCCCGTCAAAGGAATCATATCACACCACGTGAGCAAATACTCACCCGTGGATGCCGCTCTCGGCTTTAAGATAAAGGCAGCCAAAGGCTTACTCATAGACATATACGGCGGCTACGCTATGCTCAATAACGAATTTGACTTCGTTGCTCCCACAATGGCTGACCTCGGCAACCACACAAAACAACCTATCTATATGGGATATAAGTATGCCGACTATCAACAATGGAAAGTAGGTGCTCAGATTAACTATCATTACCAAGACATTATCCGCTTCGTCCTGTCAGGCAACTATTACTATTGGGATCCGAAAGACAAAACCAACGGAGTGCTTGACCGTCCGATGTGGGACGCTAACCTGCTGATAGAAGGAAATATAGACTCCAAGTGGTCGCTCTATTCCGAGAATTGCCTCACCGGCTCAAGGAGAGAGTTGCTGAGCGATTACAAGTCAATAGTAACACTCAAACCGATAATAGACCTCTCCGTGGGTGTCAAATACAATGTCAATAGATGGATATACTGCTATGCCAAAATCAACAACTACCTCCATCGCTATAACGACATTTATTACGGCTACCAAAGTTGCGGTATCAACGGCACGATAGGATTGAGTTGGAAATTCTGAATACCGAATAAAGACAAAAAGGTAAGTGATGAACACCGGAAGCAGATACCTTTGGCTCATTATTCTGTTAGGCACTATCCCCGCTCTTAACTTTGCTCAACGGCTGCAACGCTTGAGCGACTCGCTCACCGTCTATGCACAGAGTAAGGCTAATGTGGAGAAAGTGGAAGTCAAGTCCTGTAGCGAAAAAGGCAAACAGATAACCCTTACCACCAACCCCACACTCAGCCACCTGTCTTTGAGTCCCGACGAACTGAAAGACTTATACACAAGAGTGAGCCTGTGGGTGAGAGGCGACAAGCAAGGGCAAGTAAGCATTTACAGCGACAAAAAAGAATTAACTTCCCTCATCACCTCTCGCTATAAGGCGCGACCGGACAAAGACAAACATCGACTGCCGCAACAAACGGCTTTCGTAGAGAACATCGACCTACCCTATCTTATTCATAACGGACTGAACGGCAAGAATATAGCCTTATGGGGCAGTCACGGTTTGTACTATAAAGAAGCGGAAGACCGTTGGCTGTGGCAACGCGCAAGACTTTGGACCACAGTGGAAGATGTGTTCACCTCGTCCTTCACCTCCAC
>CAMVHW010000097.1 GCA_947167395.1 uncultured Bacteroidales bacterium | reverse complement strand
CTCACACCCGTTACACATATCATCCTCCCTAACAGAAAATCAACACTGACATTCTTTAAGTTATTGCCTCTACACCCTTTAATTTTCAACCACCGATCGGGTTCATCGCTGATACGTGCCTCCTTGTCCACCACCTGCATCTTACCATTCAAGTAGTTGGCTGTCAAAGTATTCGATTTCAACAACTCTTTGGGCGTACCCTCAAACATAACCTCTCCGCCCAAACGACCTGCCTTAGGTCCTATATCAACTATATAGTCCGCCTCACGCATTATCTGCTCATCGTGCTCTACCACAATAACCGAATTACCCATATCACGCAGTTGCTTGAGCGAACTTATCAAACGCTCATTATCACGCTGGTGCAAACCTATACTCGGCTCGTCTAATATATACAACACATTGACCAACTTCGAACCTATCTGCGTGGCTAAACGTATGCGTTGGCTCTCACCACCGCTCAAACTGTCAGAGGGACGAGATAAGGACAGATAATTAAGTCCCACACTAAGCATAAACTGCAAACGCGAACATATCTCTTTGAGTATAGGCTCCGCTATATTACGTTGCTTCGCAGACAAGACAATCTCTCCCCCATCAACAGGACTCAACAAACCTTGCAGATAATGAAGCAGTTCGTCTATATCCATTTGGCTCAACTGCGCTATATTCTTATCTCCTATACGATAACTTAACGCCTCTTTACTCAATCGCAAACCTTGACATTCAGGACATATTTCTGTTACGCTTTCCTTTTCTGCCTCATCATTATCATCTTCTTCCACTTCGGTATATTCCATCAAACGCCTATACCAATCATCAGAGTGAATAATCTCATCTAACTTGCTGTTTGAATTGTCTGTATCACTTTTTATAAATCCCAAGCCCTTACATCTCGGACACCAACCTTGAGGCGAATTGAAAGAAAAAGTATGCGGTGCCGGGTCTTGGTAACTCAATCCTGTAGAAGGACACATCAAATGACGAGAGAAATATCGTGCTTTATCCTCATTCACCGGCACAATCATCATCACTCCATTACCCTGCTCCATTGCCTTTTCTATAGACTGACGCAAGCGTTTTCTGTCGTTTTCATCGCTATTTTCCGCTTTTTGAAGTTTCAGTCTGTCCACCACCACTTCAATAGTATGATTGCGATACCTATCCACCTTCATTCCCGCTATAACCTCCTGTACAACACCATCCACACGTACGTGCATAAATCCTTTACGCCTTATAGTGTCAAACAGTTCCTTATAATGTCCCTTACGGTTATTAACCAACGGGGCTAAAACCAATATCTTTTGTTCCGAGTATGATTGCTCTATGATACTGAGAATCTGGTCGTCGGTGAAATGTACCATTTTCTCACCTGTCAAATAGGAATAAGCATCGGCGGCACGAGCATACAGCAAACGCAAAAAATCATATACCTCGGTTATTGTGCCAACCGTTGAACGAGGATTACGCGAGGTGGTTCTTTGGTCTATGGAAATGACGGGACTTAACCCCGTAATTTTATCTACGTCAGGACGTTGCATCGTTCCTATATACCCTCGAGCATAGGAAGAAAAAGTCTCTAAATAACGACGCTGACCTTCGGCAAATATAGTATCAAAAGCAAGGGACGACTTGCCGCTACCGCTCAAGCCCGTAATAACAGTCAGTTTATTGCGAGGAATACGTACATCGATATTCTTAAGATTGTGTTCCCTTGCACCTGTTATTTCAATAGAAGAACTCATTATAACAAAATTCGTTACATAACTACGTATTATTCAACATACAATACCAATCCTTTCAAGTATTCACTTTCGGGGTGATATATATTGATTGGGTGATCAAGCGGTTGGTGAAGTTGGTGAAGTATCCTAACTTTTCTTCCGACTGAAACGGCAGCAGACATAACTGCCATACGGAACTGCTCTACTCCGACTGCCTGTGAACAAGAGAAAGTAAATAACAAACCTCCTGACTTAATCTGCTCAATAGCCTTTGCATTTATGCGTTGATAACCTTTGAGAGCGTGAGGAATAGCAGCACGATGCTTGGCAAATGCCGGCGGATCAAGTATGATAAGGTCGTACTTATCACGTATATCTGACATAAAATCAAAGGCTTCCTTTGCAAAGGCTTGATGATTATCTGATTGAGGGAAATTCTTACGCACATTCTCATTAACCAAATCCACAGCCTTTTCGCTCACATCCACCGAATGTACTGTTTTTGCGCCACCACGCAATGCATATACGGAAAAGCCGCCCGTATAGCAAAACATATTCAATACCGACCTGTCCTTAGCATAACTCTCCACCAAACTGCGATTGTCTCTTTGGTCAATAAAAAAACCTGTCTTCTGACCTTGCAACCAATCTATTCTGAACAATAACCCATTCTCTTTTGCCCAAACAATATCGGACGACTGCTCTCCTACTAAGTAGCCTTCTTTCTCACCTTCTATCAATGCCTTATAAGGAAGCGTGTCCGATGATTTATAATAGACTCTCTTTATTTCCGGAACAGTCCTAACCACCGCCTCGGCTATCTCTTTTCTATGGCAATGCATACCTATGGAATGAGCCTGCATAACACAATCCTCACCATACACATCCACTATCAATCCCGGCAAAAAATCACCCTCTCCATGTATCAATCTATATGTGTTATTTTCCGATGAAATCAAGCCTAATTGTTGTCTTACCCTATATGCGGCACCTATACGTTGCTCCCAAAAATCACGGGGTAACTGCTCTTCAAAAAAAGACAACATACGTACCGCTATTGTGCCTTCTTGAAAATGCCCGATACCTAATACTCTGCCCTTGTCGCTGACCACCTTAACCAATTCGCCTTCTTGCGGCGAATTATACGGATAGTTTTCGTCTAACACAATTTTGGCTATCGCACCCGAAAAAATCCAATGATGGAAACGCAACAAAGACTCCTCTTTATTTGGACGTAGAATTACTGTTGTCATGTTCTGCAAGTTCTTTTAATTGTCTTTCTTTATCCTCCATATATATCTGCTCAACCTCTTTTCGAGAAAGAGGTGAAGTCTGCTTCAACTCTTTATATATCAATAGAGTAGACCAAGCATCGGTGGAAGCATAACGAGCCTGCTCTATGGTTAGAATCTCGTTTTCCCAGTTGGTTAACTGCTGAGATTTAGATATTTTCTGTCCAAAACAAATAGCATGGATTTTCTGAAGCCCAAGGTCTAAAATACCGTATTGACCTACAATTTGTTGCAGGTCTATACAATTTCGCGCCACGAAATTCCTCAAACGACGCAGCCCGTTAATGTCATCCTTGAAGGCTAAACCTATCTTACATATTTTCGGATTGGAGAATAAATCGGTTATCGATTGAGGCAAACCTATCCGATTGAGCCTGAAAAGATAACACCTGTCTTCGGTTGCCATCTGCAAGAGAGCAGTAGGATAGTGAGTACCCTTGACAAAAGACGGTCTTGACTCTGTATCAACACCTATTACCGATTGGCAGGAAAGATATTCTACGGCAGAAGGAATCTTGTTATTATCATCAACTATAATGACCTCTCCCTCAAAACTAACAACGGGCAATTCCTGCACCTTGTCCTTGGAGATTCGATGTATAAAATGATTTTCCTTCATGCAGATTTCTTTTTTTGAAAAGCGGGCAAAGATATAGATTTTTTTGTGTAGAGAAAATTCTCCACTATCTTTGCACGCGAAATGAAAGATAATTTCCTTAATTACATACAAGATAGTCGCCACATAGCCATTCTTATATGTGGAGCCTTTATTCTTATAGGCTTGATTCTTCTTATCTTTACTCCATATCGCATACATTCTTGGATAGAAGACAACAGATACTTCCTGATGTGGTTAGAGATTGGATTGCTTATTCTGCAATCCATTCTATTCGCCGGCGATGCCTCCCATTGGCAACAACTGTACAATCAACTTTCAGAAGCGGAAAAAAACGAAATGCACAGTATGGTTGAGATGTATAATTTCTACGATGAAAAGGGCGAATTGAAACTGTCTGTCAAACCTGAAATGCTCTATTATTTGGAAGCCGCCGACAATTATGTTCAGATAGTTTACATAAGCAGTGGCAAAATGGAGAAACTGCTCATTCGCAACACGCTGAAAAATATCGAATGGCGTTTTCGCGATAAAGAATTAGTCCGTTGCCACCGTTCGTTTATAGTCAATATAGCCAAAGTACAAGTTATGCGCCGTAAAGAAGGAGAGGTGATGCTGGACTTTGGCGAAGAAAAGATTCCGCTCATCCCCGTCAGCAAAGGTTACGGAGGCAGAATAATGGAACGTTTTGCCAAATAATCACTTCAAAACATATATCTCTATGAACATTATCAATCTTTCTCAACAACCTTCACTTATCAGCCAATATCTCAAAGAAATACGCAGTATCGACATTCAAAACGACCGTATGCGTTTTCGTACCAACATAGAGCGTATCGGACAATGTATGGCTATGGAAATAAGCAAAGCATTGGCATACACTACCCAACAGATACAGACCCCATTAGACAAAGCAGACGTTAAAGTAACAACAGATACCATCGTTTTAGCCACCATACTGCGAGCCGGACTACCGTTTCATCAGGGTTTTTTAAGTATGTTCGACCATGCTGAAAACGCATTTCTCAGCGCATACAGACGTATGGGGACAGACGCAAACGGCAACCCCCGGTTGGAGATTGTATCAGAGTATTTAGCCTCTCCTGATTTAGACGGAAAGACATTATTATTGGTGGATCCGATGTTGGCAACAGGTATGTCGATGGAGATAGCCTACAAAGCACTGCTCAGCCACGGTACACCCGCCAAGACACATCTTGCCTGCGTTATAGGCACTAACCAAGCCCTTGATTACCTGCAAAAGACTATGCCGACAGACACCACTATCTGGTGCGCCGCTATCGATCCGGTACTGAACGAACATAAGTATATCGTTCCCGGCTTGGGCGATGCAGGCGACCTTTGCTACGGAGAAAAACTATAATATATTTCCCTATGAAACGCTTGCTCAACTATTTACCAACCTTTGTAGTTGCTTGCTTAATCTTATATCTATCTGTTTTTCACCACCCCTCCGAATCTGTTCAACTCTTTACAGGCGCAGATAAACTTGTGCACCTGATGATGTATATCACATTAGCCTTCGTAATGGTTTGGGATATGAAAAGAGTTTATATTGACGGAGACAAAACAAAACTTATTGCATTTGTTTC
Source organism: uncultured Bacteroidales bacterium (assembly GCA_947167395.1). Lineage (GTDB taxonomy): Bacteria > Bacteroidota > Bacteroidia > Bacteroidales > Paludibacteraceae > Colicola. The sequence continues at coordinate 508 of CAMVHW010000097.1, read as the reverse complement.
CTGTTCATTATATGGTGGTCTGATGGAACTTTGTCAACAGTATTTCACTCCTTTTCGCACCGGCGATTGGTTAGATTGGCTGGCTGATTGCGTAGGTGTGGTTATTGGAATTTTGATAGCAGAACAAATATGGAAAAGACACAAGAAAGAGACTTCCTTTTAGCCCTCTCGTGGCTCTATCGCAATCGCATTCGCCACTTGAAACAATTATTGACCTATTACGGTTCTGCTGTTGAAGTATGGAAACACATCAACGAAACAGGTATGTCGGAAGCCTTACAAAGGGCTGAAAAAGAAAATGCATTCATCGAAAAACATAATATCAATGTTTGGAATTCACAAGATAACGACTATCCCAAACATCTTCTTAACTGCACCGACGCTCCCCTACTCCTTTTCAGCAAAGGAAATGTCAATCCCAATAAAGGCAAATTGGTTTCCGTGGTCGGCACTCGCTCTTGTAGCGACAGAGGACGCGAAACGGCTCGACAATTAGTACTAGATTTGG
>CAMVHW010000096.1 GCA_947167395.1 uncultured Bacteroidales bacterium | reverse complement strand
CACAGTTTGCCTTCCTGTACGGTGAACTCCATATCCTGCATATCGCGGTAGTGGTCTTCCAGTTTCTGTTGGATTTCGTTAAGTTCCTTATAGAGTTCGGGCATAGCCTCTTCCATAGAAGGATATTTGCTTGCGCGCTCTTCTTCACTTATACCTTGCAGTTTAGCCCAACGGCGTGAACCTTCGAGGGTGATTTGTTGCGGTGTGCGGATACCGGCAACCACGTCCTCACCTTGTGCATTGACGAGGTACTCACCGTTGAAGAGGTTCTCACCCGTGGCGGCATCGCGGCTGAAGCATACACCGGTAGCGGAGGTCTCACCCATATTACCGAATACCATAGCCATAACCGAAACGGCTGTACCCCACTCGTCGGGTATGCCTTCCATCTTACGATAGAGGATAGCGCGCTCGTTCATCCATGAACGGAACACGGCGCAGATAGCCCCCCACAATTGCTCGATAGGATCATTGGGGAACTCTTTGCCTGTTTGCTCTTTGATAGCCGTCTTGAAGCGTGCAACAAGGAGTTTGAGTTCGTCAACGTTGAGGTCTTTATCCAACTTAATACCGCGTATCTCCTTCACTTCGTCGATGATTTTCTCGAAGGGGTCGATGTCGGTTTTGTTCACGGGCTTCATGCCAAGAACCACGTCACCGTACATCTGTACGAAACGGCGATAAGAGTCGTAAACGAAATGGGGGTTATTGGTTTTCTTTACCATCCCTTCAGCCACGATGTCGTTCAGACCGAGGTTGAGGATCGTGTCCATCATACCGGGCATTGAAGCGCGTGCACCTGAACGTACACTGACGAGCAGTGGGTTGGCAGGGTCTCCGAACTTAGAGTTCATAAGGTTCTCGATGTGTCGAACGGCAGCCATCACGTCATCGTTCAAGAGAGCCATAATCTTCTCTTGTCCTACTTCGTAATACTCGTTGCATACATCGGTGGTTATGGTGAATCCCGGAGGAACGGGAACACCTACGAGGTTCATCTCGGCGCAGTTGGCACCTTTACCACCCAGTTGCTCTCGCATCCGGGCATTACCTTCAGCCTTACCGTTACCGAAGGTATAAACGCGTTTTTTCTGTTCCATTTGTATTTGTTTAACCTATGTTTTAGTTTATTGTTTGCTCTGTTATATCTTTATAAATCCCTTCCTGTCAATAATCTCAACCTTGGTGAAATCAATGTTTTGCAGTTCGTCAAAATATGCATCCTCTGTTACAATATATTTTCCACACAATATTCATTGGCTTTCGCGTAAAAGCCACTTGCAGAATCTCATTGGTGTCAAGGACTATGTTCATAATAAGTATGCAGTACTGAAATGAGTGTTGGCACCTTGTTCAATCATTTCTTCGGTGATTGTACCGTTTGCAAATAACCGGTCCTTAGTCCGCTCAAATTCAGATACATAAAAGTACTCTAATGCGGATTTAAGGCGCGTTTGTGTTTCTTCTGTGTTATTGAAATTCAGCATACTGACTAAATGGAGTTGCATAGGATTGGGTCCTATTTGCGTGTTATGTGAAAACATTTGTTTTGGCAAAAATAGTCCGTTTTTTGAGAATAAAAACACATTTTTCCATTCCAGCGTGCAAAAATACTGCTAATTTTTGAGATAAGCAAGATATTGTTGATTTTTAGCGAAAGTGCAGATTCAACATCAAAGTGTATACAGTCCAACAGCAAATGCATTTTTTTTGCGACAAAATTAGTTCAGATTTTTGGCAAAGCATTCAAGTGGGGTGTAAAAGTATAATTTTTCTCTTGGTCTTCTGTTCAGTTTGTACTGCACATTTCGGATGTATTTAGTTGAAAATCTGTTAAAATTCGATTTTTTAGGAATATATTTTCTTATCAGTTTTTCGTATTTTCCACACATCCCTTTTGCCACGAGGAGTATGCGTCTGTGAAATAGACAATAACATCCTCTTTCCCTTTCATTTTCAGTCCTTTGGTTATCTGCTCGTGTGCGGCAAACTCTCTTCCGTTGTCTGTTGTGATGGTCTTGACTGTATGTCTATATGGGAACAATAGTCTGACAACCGCCCTTGCAATCGGCTCTGCTTTTTTACCTTGTTTCATTCTCTTCATCAGAAGCATATTCGTGCTGCGTTCCACCTACGTAAGTATCACGTGCTGTTGCAACAGTTACTAAAATGACAGCGCACTATTTCTGTCTATTGTATTTTTCTTACTTAAAGAGCAGTCGAAAGGCATCGACCACCTTAGTAACAGGCACAACCTCCAGCCTCAGTCCCTTGGAGTTGTATTGTTGGGAAGCGGGTATGAGAATGCGATTAAAGCCCAGTTTCTGCGCTTCTTGAATACGTTGGTCTATACGATTGACCGGTCGTAACTCGCCAGCCAAGACGGCCTCACGGGCAAATCAAGGGCCACTATCTAATGGCATATCCATATTAGAGGACAATACTGCTGCCATAACGCTCAAGTCGATAGCAGGGTCGTTAACACGCAAGCCTCCCGCTATATTGAGGAAGACATCTTTTTGCAGCAACTTAAACCCCACCCTTTTTTCCATTACGGCGAGCAGCATATTCAGTCTTCTTCCGTCAAATCCCATTGACGAGCGTTGAGGCGTACCATAGGCGGCAGACGAAACGAGTGCTTGCACCTCGATGAGTAACGGACGCACACCTTCGATAGCACCGGCTATGGCTATCCCGCTCAAGCCTTCACGATTAGTACTCAAAAGCAGTTCGCTGGGATTGACAACTTCGCGCAAACCGTCCTCACGCATCTCAAATATACCCAACTCGCTCGTGCTGCCAAAACGGTTCTTCTGCGAACGAAGCATACGGTACATATAGTGCTGGTCCCCCTCAAACTGCAGAACGGTATCCACTATATGTTCCAGCACCTTAGGGCCTGCCAATGAGCCTTCTTTATTGATATGACCGACTATAAGGAACGGAATGTTGGTTTCTTTGGCAAACTGCAAGATACGCGTGGCACATTCTCTTACTTGACTGAGCGAACCGATAGTTGATTCGCTCGCTTCGGTGGCAATAGTCTGAATGGAGTCGATGACTACCACCTGCGGCTGAATGGTACGCACCTGTTCCAATATGGTTTCCAAATGCGTTTCCGCCATTATATACAGGTTATCTGGTGTGCCTGCCAAACGCTCGGCTCGTAGTTTGAGTTGGCGTGTGCTCTCCTCGCCGGAAGCATAGAGTGTCTTTGCCTCCCCCATTTGCATAAGCACTTGTAGTGCCAGTGTCGATTTGCCTATACCCGGTTCGCCTCCTAATAAGACCAAACTCCCCGGTACCAGTCCCCCACCCAAGACACGATTGAGTTCAACGGAGTGCATATCGATGCGTGCGTCGTGCTCTACCGTTATGTCTTGCAGGAGTTGAGCGTTAGGTGTGTCGTGCAGTCCCATAGGTCGTTTGGCGGCAAGAGGCTGAACAACATTCTCTTCTATCGTCCCCCATTCGCCGCATACAGGACAACGCCCAAGCATCTGCGGAACCTTGGCACCGCAAGAAGAACATATATATTGAACCGTCGATTTAGCCATATTATCTTATTTGGCACAAAGCCGCAGCCGTTAGTGCTGCCAACCGTGCATTATTAAGTACGAGTTGTATATTGGCGGCAAGGCTGTCCCCGCCTGTCAGTTCCTTTACTTTGGCAAGCAGGAAAGGAGTGCATTGCTTACCGCGTATGCCTAACCTGTCCATCTCCTTGATAGCCTCGTTGATAGCCTTATCGATAATATGTTTAGGCATTGAGTACTCTTCGGGAATGGGATTAGTAACCAGCATACCGCCTTTCAATCCACAGTCGGTTTTGGCTCGGAACGAGACAGCCAACTCTTCAGGGGTATCAATGCGATAATCGACATTGAATCCGCTATGACGAGTATAGAAAGCGGGCAGTTCGTCTGTGCCATAACCTATGACGGGTACACCTTTGGTTTCCAAATACTCCAGAGTCAGTCCGAGGTCAAGTATGGATTTGGCTCCGGCACAAATAACCATAACCGGTGTCTGTGCCAACTCCTCCAAGTCGGCAGAAATATCGAAGGTCTGTTGTGCTCCTTGATGCACGCCACCTATACCTCCGGTGGCAAAGACCTGTATGCCTGCCATAGCAGCAATAATCATAGTGGTTGTAACGGTGGTAGCCCCGTCTGCCTTACGCGCCAAGAGCACAGACAGGTCTCGACGCGAAGCCTTGGTGATGGCTTGCCCTTTCTGACCGAGGTACTCTATCTCATCTTTGTTACAGCCGGCTTTGAGTTTGCCTCCGATAACGGCTATTGTGGCAGGTACGGCACCATTGTCGCGAACAGTCTGCTCCACACGCAATGCTGTTTCCACATTCTGCGGATAGGGCATACCGTGACTGATGATTGTTGATTCTAATGCAACCACGGGTCTGCCTGCACTAAGGGCAGCCTCCACTTCCGGGGATAGGGATAGATACTTATTCATAAAGTTAGAGGATAAAGACACGTTGGTCTTCTGCTAATTGAGTGTTGGGGAATACTTCTTGTGCTTCGTTAAGGAAAAGCGAGTGGTCATTTATACGCGATGAGTAGTGTCCTATTATCAGTTGTCCCGTTTGTGCTTTCTTGGCTATTGTGGCAGCCTGACGAGCCGTAGAGTGCATAGTTGTACGGCAACGAAAAGCGTCTTGCTCAATGTAAGTCGATTCGTGGAAAAGTGTGTCCACACCTTCTATTTGCGGAACAATAGACTCTTTGTATTTAGTGTCGGAACAATAGGCATATCGCTTGCGTGTTTCTACGTAGAACTCCTGCTTATCGCTATCATAACGGCGATGATGTTCGTAGAAAAGGAATCCGCATGTAGGTACTTTGTGATTAAGAGGGATGGTCTCGACGCTTACCGTACGGTCGCAGAAAATGACCTCTTTCTTGCGGGGGTTGATATGGTGGAACACTATTTCATATTTAGGTTCGCTAAGGTGATAGTCCATCATCGGTTTTAGCAGTTTCTCCAAATCGCTATGAGCATACACATGAAGGGGTTGGATGCGACCTAACATATCCAAGGTGGAGAACAGTCCTAACAGACCAAAGCAGTGGTCACCGTGCAAATGACTGATAAAGATATTGTATAGTCGTGCCGTTTTCAGTCCCATACGTCGCATTGTGATCTGCACACCCTCGCCACAATCAATCAGGAAACTCTTGTCGCAGAGTTCCAATATCTGTCCCGAAGGCGAGTTCTGCACCGTTGGTATGGCACTGCCTGAACCTAATATGGTTAGTCGAGCATCCGTAGAATCTTATCTCCCAATTTAGTTTTTCTGTCTATATGAGCCAACACTTCCGTTACGAAGGGATTGTTGTCGAACTTACCTCGCACCGACTCAAAGTCCTGCTTACGCTCCATAGCATCGCCGTCCACGCCAAACCCTGTCTGACTATTGAGGTCAAACTCTTTCTTGGCATCTTCATACACCATACGGTCGATTGCCACAACGGCTTGCTTCCATATTTCCACACTACGGCGGACTTGCTCGGTGGTTACTTGGCTGACCGCACAACCCCACTCTTGCTCCAATACCTGCAACGACCACGTCCATTCATAATCATAATAATTGCGGTGAAGCAGTTCAAAGCGTTGCTGAATGGCAGATAGTGTCATTTCGCCATTCTCTATGTCGTCCATCAGATGTTGTATTTCACTTTTGGGAGCAATCAAGCCGGAGAGGTCTATCCATTCGCCCATACCAACAGGTGAATCGGGACGAAGAATATCT
>CAMVHW010000095.1 GCA_947167395.1 uncultured Bacteroidales bacterium | reverse complement strand
CATACCTTCAGCCTTTGCCTTGTCCAAAGCGTGAATCAAGGCTGCCACTTTCATAAAGTTGGGACGAGCACCTGCGATAAGTGTGATAATCATATCTTATTCCAATCCTTTAATAAACATATAGAAAATTACTATCGGGCAAATATATTTAGCCATAAAGTAGAAGAACTTAACCAGTTTGGCACTGAATTGTCCGTTGGAAGTCAGTTCGTCAAACACCACTTCTCTTTCCATACGCTGCCCTACCAATATACAAGCGGCTATACCACCTAACGGAAGTATGATATTAGAAGTCAGTTTGTCCAAGAAATCAAACAGGCTGGTTTCCATAATGAATAACGAAGAGCCTTCCATTTGGCTTAATGCGCAGAATACTGACAATGTACCAACCAATACAAACAAGATAACAAGAGCCATCGGACGATTGATTTTCTTGCCCTTGAAACCCCACTCTTCGGTTACGTATGCCGTACCTGCCTCCAACAAAGAGAATGAAGACGTAACAGCAGCAAAGAACAAGAGGACGAAGAAAATGGGGGAAACTACCACGCCTACCCACGGACCACCCGGGAGAGAAGCAAACAAAGCAGGCAGAGTCTTGAATACCAAGCCAGGACCGGAAGAAACCTCAACACCATAAGTGAACGTACTCGGGAAAATAGCCAAACCTGCCAATATCGCCATCAGTATGGTTGCTATAACAACGATAAAAGACACGCTGACCAGACTTTGGTCTTTTTGTATATATGAGCCGTAAGTGGTCATTGCGCTCATACCCAAAGACAAGGAGAAGAACGACTGACCTAATGCGTCCATAATTGTTTGAGGCGTAACTGCACTCCAATTAGGTTTCAACAAGAAAGCAGCACCGGCGGCAAAACCGTCCAAACGAACTGACATTATGACTAAAACCAACAACAAGAGGAACAAAGCCGGTATCATAAACTTGGAGCAACGCTCAATACCTTTTGATACACCGAATGCCAACACTATGCAGTTCAGTCCCAAGAAAATAATAGTCCACGCAATAGGACGATAGATACCCAGTATCTTCTCACCTCCTTGACCTACGAATGTATCAAAGCGTACTCCCATTTGAGCAATCTGCTCCATCAAATCCACTCCTTCAACGGCTTTCAACTGTCCCATAGCCGAAGCAAAGATATACTCCAGCGACCAACCTGCCACAACGCAATAGAAAGCCAAGATAGCCAAACCGGCAAAAATCTCAACGGCACCTACTATACCCCACCCTTTCTTACCGCTCGCCACCATAAAACTGCGATAGGTGTTGCTTCTGCCGCGACGACCAATAACAAACTCCGACAACATAACCGGCATTGAGATCAAAACGCAAATAATTGCGTAGATAATCAAAAATGCAGCGCCACCATTGTTTCCCGCAACATACGGAAAACGCCAAATGTTACCCAAACCGACAGCCGAACCTGCTATGGCTGCCATCGTGCCGAATTTACTGGCAAATTGATTTCTTTCTCCCATAAGAGTAGATTTAATAATTAAATTTTATATTTGTCGTTCATTGTCAGATGATTGAAGAATCAATGTATCCGACCATTGATACACATAAACATAATAACTATCGGGCAAACATATCGCATCATAAACAAGACGAACTTGAATACGAACAGCGAATAGCGTCCCGAACTGGTCAGTTCGTGCTCGACCGTTGTTTTAGGCACAAACCACCCCACTAATACAACGCACAACAGACCTGCCAAAGGCAAAACATAGTTGGACGAGAAGGTGTCCGTCCAATCAAACAGGCTCATTCCCGCTATTGTGATACTGCTATCAGGCATTTGCGACAATGCACATAAGGTTGAGCATACAAAAATAATGGCAAAGCATATACCCAAAGCACTAATACGCTTAATATGCAATTCCTCAGTAAAGAAAGCCACCAACGACTCCATAATGCTTAACGAAGTGGTAAGAGCAGCAAAAAACAACAACACAAAGAATAGAATGGAAATAACATAACCTCCGGGCAGTTGAGCAAACAAAGGAGGTAAGGTCTTGAATACCAAGTCCGGACCGGAAGTAACGGGGACGTGATAAGTGAACACACTGGGGAAGATAGCCAGACCTGCCAACACAGCCATCAGCACTGTGGCAAACGACACAATAACCGACACACTGACCAGACTCTCTTGACGTTTGATATACGATCCGTATGTAAGCATTGCCGCCATACCAATACTGAGCGAGAAGAAGGATTGACCTAAGGCTTTTATGATTGTTTGTGAAGTAACGGCAGACCAGTTGGGCTTCAATATGAAGGCAGCACCTTCCTTAAAACCCGGTTGCCACAGATTGACACCTGCCAACATAACCAATATGCAAAACAAAGCAGGTATCATAAACTTAGAGCAACGCTCAATACCTTTGGTTACGCCCAACCCCAATACAAAACCATTGATAACGAGGAAAGCAGCCATCCATACAATCGGTCGCCAACCTGATGCCACAAAATCATTGAATTGCGTATCCATCTGCGCTTGAGTCATTCCCTCAAATCCGCCGGCACACGACTGAACTATATACTCCAACGACCAACCGGCTATAACGCAGTAAAAAGAGAGAACCAACACTGCTCCAATCAATTCCAATATACCGACTGCCCCCCAAGCCTTATGCGGAGCCACGTTGATAAAAGAACGATAAGCATTCGACTTACCTCGCCTGCCTATGGTAAATTCGGCTAAAAGAACCGGAATGGAAATCAAAAGAGTAATGCCTATGTAAATCAACAAAAAGGCTGCTCCGCCATTCTCACCTGCCACATAAGGAAACTTCCATATATTGCCCAGCCCCACTGCTGAACCCGCTATGGCAGCTATTGCCCCGAACTTGCTGCCGAAAGTGCCCCTTTCTTGTTCCATTGTTGTTTAATAATACTTTCACAAAAAAACGCGCAAAAGTAAAACTTTATGTATTAACACAAAAAAATAATTTCGTTTATACAGAAAATTTATATTCTTTTTTCTTTGTTGGTTTATATTCTTCCTTTACCTTTGTCGCAAAATTAAAGGACGCATTGCGGTCTTAATGGCAGTTATTTAATTCTAATAATTTATATTCACTATGTTACAGATGAAGAAAGAACTTGTATTAAGCCTTTGCTTGGTACTGGGAGGGATGACTGTGTTTGCAGCCGAAACGGAGAAAAAATCGTTGCTACCTGACTATTCTCAAAAAGTGGGTTTTACGTATTCTGTAGGTGCTGACTTGGTTAGCAACTATATTTGGCGTGGTTTGTATGTAGGCGGTTTGGGTATTCAAGCCGATGCGAGTGTAGGTTATGGCGGTGCATTTATTGATATGTGTTGGAACGTTGGTGCCACTGACTGGTCGCTTGGTGCCAATGCCAAAGGTTTGCCCAATGCCGCACGTGCAGCACTGAATCCGGAGGTGGATATGACAATAGGTTTCAGCCGTTGGGGACTGACCGTTATGTTTATGCATATGTACTATTTTGACCAATATAAAGACGGAACCAACAGTAAGTATTTCGATTTCGGTAACCACGGTCGTGGCGAAGGCGGTATAACCCAAGAATGGCGAGTTAAGTACCGCGTGAGCGATGCACTGCCTATTTCCATACTATGGTGCACACGTACTTGGGGACGCGACGGATATTATGTACCTATTTACAATTCGTTGGACATACCCGTTGGTCTGGAACTGAAACGCGCTTATTCGTCCTATCTTGAATTGGGTTATGACTTTTATTTTCAGCATAATCTCTCGCTTGAAGCCCGCTTGGGTATGACGCCTTGGAAAAGTATGTACACAGGTTTCCAAGGCGATTTTGCTGTATGTAACCTCAGTGCCAAACTTAACTGGCATAAAGACATAAGTGAGCGTTGTATGATGACCGCATTTGCCAACCTTATGCTCAACCCCTACGATATGGCTACCAACTATAGCATTAACGGGCCGGGCAATCCGTTCTTGTGGAATGTAGGTTGCGGCTTTTATCTGAAATAGTCGGAATTTGAGCCTTGGCGTAATGTTATATGACTTTTATCGGACAGTAATAATAAATTAACTTATTTGTATAACTCAAAAAAAATCTCAACATTATGAGAAAACTCAAACTTTTATTCGCCTGTTTGCTGATGGCAGTTCTCAGCATCGGGCAGGTGTGGGCTGATGATGTTGTCGTGACTCTCGACAACATCGGAGCAGGACTTGGTTCCACAGCAAACACGGAAGCCTCAACAACAGAAATCACTGCTACGGAAACATCCGACTCTTACACGCTGAATTATTATCAGTGTAAGAAACAAGGAAGTGCTATGTTGATGACTAAAAACCAGAATCCTTACATTTCCAATGCAACAGAAATGCCGGGTGTGATTAAGTCTGTTACGTTATATATCAATTCCGGTGCGGCAAAAAATACGACTTACAACGTAGCATTCGGTACGTCTGAATTTACAACTGCTACAGCAGGCGCAGGTGATGCTGTAAATATTACAGCAGGTAATAACCATACTTTTACCTATGAAGGAAACAGCGAGCCAACATTTTTCTGTGTAACTTTGGGTAATGCAAACAATGGTCAAGTATTGAAAATTGTCGTTACCTGCGAAGGTTCCGGCAGTGGTAACGAAGAACAAGTCTATTTAAGTAGCATCGCCGTGTCGGGAGATTTGACCGATAAGACGTACGAGACGACCGACCAACTCGACCTGACAGGTCTTACCGTAACGGGTACATACAGCGATGAAAACACTAATGGAATCACAAGCGGCATCACATGGCAAGTGCGCACAGATAATCAGGGTACTGCTGTGGCACCGGAAAACTATGTTCTTACCGCCGGACAGACTTCGGTACAAGTACAGGCTACTGTTGACGAGATTTCGTCCGAATGGTTTACAATCACCGGTCTAACCGTAACCGAGCATGTCGTAACGGCAGGGACATACACAATAAACTTGAATGCGACTTTCTATGGCACAACTGTCGGCTCTAACATTAGCACGACAAGTGTTAGTGCAAACCAAAATGATATTACAGCAGTTTCGGGAGCAACTTCCGGCACAAAACCAAGAACAGATGCCGGTATGATTAGATATTATCAAAATAACTATCTAACCCTATCTGTTCCTTCCGGATATAACATTACATCTGTTGTGTTTGCAGAACCAACCTCAGATAAGTCATGGAATGGTTCAATTACGGTTAATGCAGGTACTTATACCAACGACACTAAGTCATGGGCAGGAAAGGCTAACTCTGTAACTTTCTCATTTGCTGCACAAAATCGCATAGCAACAGCAACCGTTACCTACGAGGCTGTTGTTCCGGGAGTGACGGTTGATCCGGCTTCGCTGACGTTTACAGCAAAACAGAATATCGCTGTAGAAGGCAAGACGTTTACGTTGGAAGGTGCCAATCTGTCAAGCGGTTTGACGCTGGCAGCTTCCGAAGGTTTTGCTGTTTCGCCGACTTCTTTTACTGCTGAGGCAGCTATGGCAGAAGGTGGTGTTGAAGTAACGGTTACTCCGGCTACTCCGACTACAACGACTACTCCGGTTGAGGGAACGGTTACTATCAGCGGTGGCGGTCTCGCCTCCAATGTGGTTGTTAACCTGTCAATGGCTGTTACTCCGACTTATGCCGTGGCAGTAGCCGTGAACGATAACACGATGGGTAGTGCTACTATCAACGGCGGAACGGCTGCTATCTACGTTGATGATGACGACGTGATAACACTTGTTGCTACTCCCGCAGCAGGACACGAGTTCGTCAACTGGACTGCTACCGATGAGAACATCCTTTTGGATAAT
>CAMVHW010000094.1 GCA_947167395.1 uncultured Bacteroidales bacterium | reverse complement strand
ATTGATTTCTCTACCCATCTCTTGGGCTATAAAACCTAATTTCTTACCCACCGACTCTATCTCCGTGGCCTGCATTGTGGTTTGGAAATAGTCCAAATGATTTTTCAGACGCACTTTCTCTTCCGTAATATCCAATTTCTCAAGATAATAAATCATTTCGGCTTCAAAACGGTTTTTATCCACCTCCTGGCCTGTCTCTTTTGACCATTCGTCCAATTGAGCAAGCAAACGTTGTTTAATTTTTTCCGTTCGCGACTTCTCCAAAGGCTCCACCTCGCTCAATAACGCTCTGATAGCCTCTATCTTATCGTTAAACATTGCCTCCAATGCCCTACCCTCTTGTTCTCTGAAACGATTGTAATTAACTACTGCTTCATTGATTGTGGTTTTCATCATCTCCCATTCTTCATCCGAAACAGCCTCATCAGCCTTGGTTTTAAGTACATCGGGAATACGCAAAACGGCACTGAAAACATCAATCTGTTCCAGCGGACAGAGTTGATTTTTCAGTGCCGATAATTGTTGGAAGTAGTAGGAAAAGGCCTCGCTATTGATAGGCGTATATGACTGCTGCATATCATCAGCAGAATCTGTGGAATAAACAGTTACATCCACTTTGCCTCGAATAAGCAACGGAATAAGTATTTGACGAATCTCGTTTTCTTTATCTCTGAATAGTGGCGCAACCTTCAAGGTGAGATCTAATTGTTTGGAATTGAGACTCCTAATCTCTACAATGGTCGTCCTATTGGCAAAATGATATTCGGCCTTGCCATAGCCGGTCATACTATGAATCATACAAATATAAATATATCCGCTTTTGAAAAAACGCGCAAAAGTAAGATATATCAACCAATAACACAAGAAAACGAAAGAAGATAAATAAAAAAGTGAAAATCTTGTATAATTGAAGTCGAGTAAATAATTTTGCGCGTTTTTTCAACGATTATGACTACAAAAGAACTTATTGCTCAAGTAGCGACACGCACCGGAATGACCAAACGTATGACCTCCGAACTGATGGATAATACGGTCAGTGTGATTACCGACGCGCTCAATAATGACCAAGTCGTTATTCTTCAAAATTTTGGTACACTCTCTACCAAAGAACGTCCCGCACGAAAAATAGTCCATCCTAAAACAGGAAAAGAGCAACTCTCGCAAGCCAAGCGAATAGTTGTTTTCAAGGTTAATAATACTCTTAAAGAACAGACACGATGAGCGAAGACAAGAATAAATTAGGTTGGGTCGCTCTTCGCGAACAAATAGCGGCAAAAACGAATACCGACCCCAAGGTGGTGAAAGTGTTCCTTGAAGCACTGGTGGACACGATGTCAGAGGCTCTCGCCAATCAAGATAACGTGAGAATAACCGGCTTGGGGACTTTCCGTTCGCAACAGACAGCCACGAGAAAAAGCGTTAATGTGAGGACTGGTGAACAGATCACCATTCCTTCCTATAATCGCATATCTTTCACCTCGGAGGCTTCACTGCAACAGACAATGAACTACCAGCCTCCCACTCTCTCACCGGAATCAGACCCGCTGCGCAAACTGAGCGAACAGGCTGACGAGATAGTAGATATACTTGCCGATTTAGGACAAAGCGTCAAGCAAGAACAAAATACCTCGGAATTTTCTGAAATTTCCGATAATTCAGATAATTCAGATAATCCCGAACCCTCCGATAACTCCGAACATTCCGATAAAAAGCCACCTCGTCCCTTCCGTCCGTGGCTCACTACGGGAATAGTCCTGGTTGTGTTCTGTCTTATGCTAATCGGAGCATATTTCTTCCTGCAAATGAAACTGGAGAATTGGATAAACACACTGCGTGAAAAAACAGAGATAACCGAAATCATCTCTGACGAAGGTACAGAAGAAAACATCTCAATAGAACAAGAAATAACCTATAATCAAGAAGTTAGCAATACAGACAATACCACTTCCCAAGACCAACTGCCGGAAATTTACCTCCATCGTGACTATTCCCAACTGATAACCATCGAGCGCATAACTCCCGGTAGCCGTTTGGCTTGGATAGCCAAGAAATACTACGGCAACAAAGAGTTGTGGGTATTCTTATACGAAGCCAATCAAGACCACCTTTCCTCACCGAGCAACATACTGATAGGCACACCTATACGTGTACCAAAGTTAGACGAAAGGCTTATGGATATGGACGACGAGAACACGCAAGCATTGATAGAACAACTCAAACAACAATTCATTTCCAAACACTGATAATATGAGCCGTGAGAGGATTCGTATAGTAGGTGCTCGCACACATAATCTGCGTAATATATCTCTCAACATTCCTCAAGAGCAAATGACCGTCATTACCGGTGTATCAGGTAGTGGCAAGTCGTCTTTGGCATTTGACACCCTCTATGCCGAGGGACAAAGACGATATGTGGAGAGTTTGAGCGCATACGCTCGCCAATTCTTGGGACGTATGCAGAAGCCCGATGTTGATAACATAGACAACATACCTCCTGCTATTGCCATAGAGCAAAAAACAACCTCACGTAATCCGCGGTCAACAGTAGGTACAGTAACGGAAATATACGAATACCTCAAACTCCTCTACGCACGCATAGGACATACCTTCTCACCCATAAGCGGAATTGAAGTTAAGAAACACACCATTCGTGATGTTATCAACGCTATGACAAGCCAAAAAGAAGGCTCACGCATATTCCTGCTCGCTCCGTATAATAATAACATCGATTTGAACGAACAAATACAAGTTTGGCAGCAACAAGGTTTTTCCCGACTATGGCACAAAGGACAGCAAATACGTATAAACGATATTAAGAAATTAGAAAACATTGATTACCAACAACTCTATCTGCTTATTGATAGGCTTATAGCCGATGGCGAGCAAGCCACTGCCAATCGTTTTGCCGACTCGGTTCAGACTGCTTTCTACGAAGGCAAGGGTGCTTGCAAAATGGTAGTGCAGACCGATGAAAAAGAACAGATTTACAACTTTTCCGAGCGATTTGAGGCAGATGGCATACATTTTATTGAGCCAACCGAACATCTCTTTGACTTCAATAATCCACTGGGTGCTTGTCCTCGTTGTGGTGGTTACGGACAGGTTATAGGAATCGATTCCGATTTGGTAGTACCCGACAAGTCCAAATCCATATACGAAGGTGCAATAGCCTGCTGGCATGGTGAGAAACTTGGGTTGTGGAACGAACAGTTGGTTAATAACGCTCATCTCTTCAATTTTCCTATTCATACTCCCTATTATGCCCTAACACAAGAGCAAAAGAATCTCTTATGGCGTGGTAATGAGTATTTTAGCGGATTGGACGCATTTTTCCAAGAATTGGAATCAAAGCAGTATAGCAAGATTCAGTATCGTGTCTTATTGGCTCGTTACAGAGGTAAGTTTCTTTGCCCGGAATGTAATGGTTATCGTTTGCGTAAAGAGGCTGAATATGTGAAGATAAACAACAAATCGATAGTCGATTTGTGCGGTATGTCAGTTAATGACTTACAACAATGGTTTAACCTTCTCTCTCTCTCTGACACCGAACAGCAAACGGCTTCACATCTTCTTCACGAGATAAGGTCGCGCTTACAGTTTATGCAAGACGTAGGATTAGGCTATCTTACTCTCAATCGTATGAGCAACACTCTATCCGGAGGTGAGAGCCAACGTATTAACCTCGCTAAATCATTAGGTAGCAGTTTGGTTGGTTCCCTATACGTATTAGACGAACCGAGTATAGGTCTGCATCCTCGTGACACTCAAAGGCTTATAAGTGTACTCAAACAACTTCGCGACTTAGGCAACACCATTGTCGTTGTTGAGCACGATGACGAGATACAGCAGGCTGCCGACCATATTGTGGAAATAGGTCCGGGAGCCGGACAAAACGGAGGACAGATAGTTTATGAGGGCAAACCGCAATTAGAGAAATTCACCTACGACGTTCCTGCCATACGACGTCAGTGGAATAACTATATAGAGGTTGTAGGCGCAGCCGAAAACAACTTGAAGAACCTGACTGTGCATTTTCCGCTTAACGTGCTGACTGTCATCACCGGCGTATCAGGCAGCGGTAAATCATCGCTCGTGAATAAAGTACTTTACCCCGCTCTGAAAAAATACTATGGCGGAGTGGCTGAAAAAACAGGCGATTATCAAAAACTGAACGGAAGTCTTCACCTGTTGAAAAACATCGAACTCATCGACCAAAATCCTCTTTCACGTTCCTCTCGTTCCAATCCCGTTACTTATCTCAAAGCGTATGACGAAATAAGACAACTATTTGCCAATCAACAACTGAGCAAACAGTTAGGTTTGACTCCTGCACACTTCTCATTCAACACACCTGGAGGACGTTGCGAAGAATGTCAGGGTGAGGGAACAATAACTATTTCTATGCAGTTTATGGCAGATATTGTTATGGAGTGTGAGCATTGCCACGGCAAGCGATTCAAACAGGACATACTGGACGTTGAGTATCGTGGCAAGAACATATACGACATACTGCAAATGACAGTCAATGAAGCCATTGCCTTTTTTGAGGAGGACGAGAATTGTAAGCGAATTGTCAAACGCCTTCGTCCGCTGCAAGATGTAGGTATAGGTTACGTCCATTTAGGTCAGTCGTCATCAACTCTGTCAGGCGGTGAGAGTCAGAGAGTTAAGTTAGCATCCTTCCTTGCCCAAGAAGACAATAGTCCTACAATGTTCGTGTTTGACGAACCAACCACCGGCTTGCACCATACCGACATACGTGTTCTCCTGCACGCCATCAACCGTCTGATTTCCAGAGGACATACAATCATTATTATCGAACATAATCCGGAGGTCATTCTCTCTGCCGACCATATTATTGACCTCGGTCCGGAAGGCGGGGACGAAGGAGGCAACATAGTAGTGGAAGGAACGCCGGAACAAGTTATGGCTTGCGACAAGAGTTATACAGGCAAGTGTCTGAAACAAATCATAAGTAATGCAGAGATTCACTCTGTCAATCAGTTATAGATATGCTCAGTGTTGAACATATAAGCATAGAGTTTTCTTCTCGTCCTATTTTAGACGACATATCTTTCCTAATTCATAAGAAAGACAGGATTGCCTTGGTCGGTAAGAACGGAGCGGGCAAGACTACCCTACTTCGCCTTATCGCAGGCGAATATACACCTACTTCCGGCACTATCTCTCGTGACGGCGATTGCACTATCGGCTATCTGCCGCAGGTAATGCTCTTTACCGACAATAAGACACTGCGCGAAGAGGTGATGACCGTATTTAGCGGTGAAGACGAAGCCCGCTTTGTGGCAGAGATGGATCGCACTATAATCGGGTTGGGGTTTGAGCGAAAGGATTTCGACAGACCTTGCAGCGAGTTCTCCGGCGGTTGGCGTATGCGTATCGAACTTGCCAAGATACTGCTGCGTCACCCCGACCTATTGCTATTAGACGAGCCTACCAATCACCTCGATATAGAATCCATTCAATGGTTGGAGCAGTTCTTGGCTCAAAGTCAGAGTGCCGTCCTTTTGGTCAGTCACGACCGAGCCTTTCTTGACCACGCCACCAATCGTACCATCGAAATAACCTTGGGACGCATATATGATTATGCTGTACCTTATTCTCAGTTCGTTACTCTGCGTAAGGAACGCCACGAACAGCAAGTGAGAGCCTATCTCAATCAACAAAAGATGATTGAAGACACAGAAGCCTTCATCGAGCGGTTCAGATATAAAGCCACCAAAGCCGTTCAAGTGCAGTCGCGTATCAAGCAGTTGGAGAAACTGGAACGCCTTGAGGTGGATATGGAAGACACCTCACGCCTCAACCTGCGTTTTCCGCCGGCTCCACGA
>CAMVHW010000093.1 GCA_947167395.1 uncultured Bacteroidales bacterium | reverse complement strand
TTGTATAAGTGCCGGTCAGCGGGTTACCGTCCGTTGTCCAAGTCAGCGTGTGGGTGTTGGCAGTCCATTGTGCTGTGTAGGTTACGTCATAGGAAGGCATCGTGCCGGTGAAGGCGGGTGACCAGCCGGTGAAGGTATAACCTGTGCGTGTTGCCGTAGGAGCGGTGATACTTGCTCCTTCATTCACACTGCCTGCTGCCGTGTAACTGCCCGACAATTCGCCGCCGTTAGCATCCCATGCAAGGGTGTAAGGCTGAGCAGGTGCGCCTATAGAAGCAACCAAAGTTCCGCCTATACGTATCGTGATATACGGATGACCACCAGCACCTTCTGCAACCGTTATTGTTCCGCTGTTGAATGTAGAAAAACCGCTTTTTGTCTCGTTTGAATAATTCGCGCCATACGAAGAGAACACGCACAAACGTTGCGAGAGTGAGCCTTCATAGCCTTGGAAATGGCAGGTTCCACCGTGAGATGCCGTCTCAACTTTGTATCCGATAACAACATCTGTTACATCACCTGTGTAAACAAAATAGTAGTTGGATTCATAGATACTATTGTCGCAATTTCCGATAACAGGACCATATTCGCTTGGAACGGATACGGAATACGTTCCGTAAGCGGGTCCGTAATACGAACCACCACTTACCGGATTGTATGTGCGGAAATTATTGGTTTTTATGTACAGTTGGAGGTAGTTCTTTGTCGTACGTGTGGTATTCTTGGCGATAAGTTCCACAAGGGATATGCCATACGGATAGAAAGAGGTCTGGCACTGGGCAGCAGGCTCTGTATATTTGCCTATTTGAATATTATCATTTGGATTGTCAAATGAGAACGATGCAAAAGAAGCCGTTTCCACAATGAATTGTGCGGTATAGGTCCTATCTCCATCCACATAGACGGTTCTAACCTTATCGGTGTTCCCATCATTCCATTGCTCAAATGCATATCCGGCATTCGGTGTCGCAGTAAGAGTGACAGCAGTTCCGCCGGGTTGACTGCCTGTTAGTGAAGCAGTTGCCGTACCGTATGAGGCGTTATTGGTGGCAGCAGTAATAGTACCGCTATTGGCAAGGCGGTAATAAGCGGTATAAGTGGCGTTTCCCGTAACTGTGATATTGAATGACGGTTCGCCTTGATCTTCATCTTCACCCTCCAACATAAATTGGTCGAAGATGTACAAGTGCTCGTTCTTTGAAGCGGATGAGATGGTTACATTCGTTCCAGCATAATACGTACCGCCGCCGCTGACCGTGCAATAATCGGGGGTGGCAGTTTGAACGGTAATGGTGTATTGAGGGGCACCCATAGACTCAAAATAAGCCGTATAAGTAGCATCTCCATCAATAACAACATCCGTTGTCGCATCGGTTGATATTTGGCTACCATTCTTTTCCCAACGTACAAAGCGATAACCGGAATTTGGGGTAGCTGTAATGGTGTATGTGGAACCCTCTTTCCAATCGGTAAAATTGGTTGTATAAACATATCCGCTCTTCATAGATTTGGATACCGTGCCTTTTGTAGTGCTTTCACTTTGTACTGTAACGCTTTTATAAACAGCAGGTTCACCAATCTTGAATGCAACCGAGTAACCAAGAGGGTCGTAAAATCTACTGTTATAAATATAGCGAAGTGTTAAGTTTGTTGTATAAATGTACGGTCCATCAACGCCTTCCTCTACGTACCATGTTGCACTATTAAAATAGAAACTCGTGCCATCTTCAACATATCGAGACCGCGTTCCTTTACCATCCCAAGACGTATTTTTACCACCAATAACATGATCTGAAGGGTTGTTATCCGTTACGGTATACGAACCTCTGGCAGGCATTACACATGTAGCACCGGAAATAGGTGACGTCCATGTGGCACTATTATCGGTAAAAGCAAAATAAATCTGCAAATCAGAATCCCATTGATAACGATAAACTTTGACACTTCCTAAGGCACCGAGATATCCATAGCCGTTGGTATTCATCTTGCTATCATCTGCATATAACCAATATGTATACCAGTCAGTTTGCGGCGCATTATTTCTTTCTTTAAGAAGGTTGGCTCTCTGCGGGATTTTTTTACTTTCTGAGGAATCACTCCCTGCATCAAGCAGTTGTGCCTGTGTCACCATGCTTGCGGAGAGCAAGAGGCAGCAGAAAATTGAGAAAAGCTTTTTCATAGTTGTAAGGTTTTTGAGGGTTAAACTTTGTATTTATACTTCGTGTTAGTTACTGTGTGTTGATAACTTCGTGTTGGTTACTGCGTGTTATTCACTACGTGTTGGTTACTACGTGTTGTTGAGTGAATGTTTATTAAGGGGGGGACATAAAAAGAATAGGCCCCGTGCTGCTTACTACAGTCTGAGGTCTTCGCATTACCTTATAGCCAATAAACAACAGGAAACCTATGCTATATAACAAACCACAATTACCCAAGAGGGGGCATTGTGTATATTCTGTTATACCACAGGTATCTATTGATTACTTTCCCTTTGGCTATAAATCTTGAAAGTTGCGAAGTTTCAGACTGCAAAAGCAAAGTGTCAATAAACACTAATCAATATGTTACCGCTTTTTATGGTTGTCGGTACCAACCCAAGTGGATAATTTTCCATTCTCAAAACGCAAAAGTATATAGTGTGTAATAATGTTGCAAGAGTTTATATGAAAAAAGTTTACTTTTTGTTCGTTTTTCTATCATTTTGTTGAAATATATGTACAAAAATCGGAAAATGTGAAATCGTTTTTTTATTGGTTACAGCAGATTGTATGCGAATAGATAATAGTTATATTATCGCCTTCAAGGCAAAAGTTACCTCGTTTTTTTGATAAAAAATGCAATTTATTTGCCGGAAGTGTTGCATAATATATAAATGCGCCCTACTTTTGCCGCGTTTTTGGGACAAAGCCCAGGTGGCGGAATCGGTAGACGCGCTGGTCTCAAACACCAGTGGAGCAATCCGTGCCGGTTCGACCCCGGCCCTGGGTACCAAGAAGGTACAGAGATGTACAAGAGAAAAGGAATGCAGTCAGACTACATTCCTTTTTCTCTTGTGCTTTTCTCTTGTCCTTTCGCCAAAAGCGCTGAAAGTAAATATGCATATTCAGCCTTTCGTTATATGCATCGTCAGCGTTATATGATGAATTTGTTAATTATAACAAGATTATTTTTTGGCTTTCTTTATTTCCTCTTTGGCTTTATTGAGTTGTTTGAGGTATTTGCCGCTTGTGTGCAGTTTGGCGAAGGCTGCGGAAGCCACCAGTCTGCCAGCGTCCACGTCGCTTTGCCAGTGGTAGCCGGCTATGACACGGCTCTGACCGTACTCATATCCTATACGCAATATCTCGTCTTGCTGTTCGGGGAACAGTTCGACGAGAATGAGTGCGGTTGTCCATCCGAGCGTGGTGTGTCCTGACGGGTATGAACCGTTATTGCGCAGTACATCTTCGTCTCCGGGTACGAGTGAGGGTTCGTTATAATAGACGTATGGTCGAGTGCGCATATAGTGCTTCTTGGCGAGTGAGCAGCCGTTGTGAGCCGTTTCGTTGGCATCGGCAAGCAGTTTCCATAGTTGGGGAGTCTGTTCCTTGTCGATAGTGATGCCGACGGCGGGTGAGAAGATGGTGGACATACGTTCAATGCTGTATTCGGCATCTAACCGTGCTTGTTCGCCTCTTTGTGTAGAGCGCATACGCTTACCCCATTGGTATTGGGCAGTATCGTAGGCGAAGTGTTGACTTAACGAATCCGGCGGAGCGGGAAGGTAGTTAACGGCATTGGGCATTTCTTTTTTGGAGAAATATGAATGCGCCTTTTGCCCGAAAGCGGGCAAAAGGGCAATCATAGTCACTACCCATAGCGTTATGAGGCGCGATGCGTACTTCATAATGAGAGGATTATTGAGCCAATTCTTTCTTTATGCGTTCTGTAAGCATAGGAACGATCTTATGCAGGTCGCCTACTATACCGAGGTCGGCAACAGAGAATATAGGGGCATACTTATCTTTATTGATAGCGATTATATATCCAGACTCTTCCATACCTGCGAGGTGTTGTATGGCTCCGCTTATACCGCAAGCCATATAGAGGTTGGGGCGTACGGTCTTACCTGTTTGTCCCACTTGGTATGCGTGGTCCATAACTCCTGCGTCCACCATTGCGCGTGAGGAAGAAACCATACCGCCCATAGTGTCTGCGAGTGCTTGCAGTTTCTTGAATCCTTCTGCGTCGTGTACGCCTCGTCCGCCGGAGATAAGTATCTTGGCATTGCTGATGTCTGCCACTTTCTCCTCGTTTTGTTTGGTTTCGACGAGGCGCACTTTGAAGCGTGTGGAGTCGAAGTTAGGTGTGAAGGTGGAGATGACCCCTTTCTTACCAGCCTGACGTTGCATTTTCTGCATAACGCCCGGTCGAACGGTTGACATCTGCGGACGTGAGGTTGGGCAGACGATAGTAGCCATCAGGTTGCCTCCGAAGGCGGGACGTGTGGAATAGAAATCGAGGTTACCTTCTTTGTCGGGTTCGATAGTCAGTTTGGTGCAGTCAGCCACGAGTCCGCTTTTGAGTTTGCAACTCAGGCGTGGTGCGAGGTCGCGACCTATTGTGGTGGCACCATAGAGAACGATACGTGGTTTGCGAGCCATAATGACTTGATACATAGCCTGTGTGTATTGCTCGGTGAGGTAGTCTTTGAGTTCCGGACGGTCGATAACGATTACTTCGTCAGCCCCCATTTCAATCAGGTCTTGTGCCTGATTGCTGATACCATCGCCAAGAAGCAGTGCAACCACTTGTTGTCCAAGTTCTTTAGCCAAGTCGTTGGCTTTGCCGAGCAGTTCGTATGCCACATTTTGAATAACGCCGTCTCTTTGCTCTGCAAAGATATAAACATTCTTATATTCAGTGTTTTCCATAGCCATTTCTGTTTTGTCAAAAAAGTGAATTAAATAATGTGCTTTTCTTTGAGGCGACTAACGATAAGTTCAACAGCCTCTTCGTCGCTCAACTCGAACACCTCACCGGGTTCTTTGAGTGATTTAGGGAAGGACTTATGTACTTTGGTAGGTGAGCCTTTGAGTCCGAGCAGGTTCTCATCGACATCTATTTGGTCAGCCGACCAAACTTCCACTTCGCGGTTGTAGGCATCAATTATGCCTTCCACGCTCATATATCGAGCCTTGAATGCGGAAGCGAGCACTGTGAGTACGCATTTGCCTTCCACTTCGAGTGTCTGAACGCTGTCTTCGGTTTCTTTTTTCACTCTCACGCCGTTATCAGTCTTAACTGCGTCGATGACGTAACTTACTTGTGGGAGGTCAAGGTGTTCTGCGAGTTGAGGAGCCACTTGTGCCGTGTCGCCGTCAATGGCTTGTCGTCCTGCAATGATGAGGTCGTAGTCGAGTGTTTTGATACAGCCGGCGAGTGCGTATGAGGTAGCGAGTGTGTCGGCACCTGCAAAACGGCGGTCGCTAAGCAGTATGGCACGGTCGGCACCCATAGCCAGACCGTCGCGGAGCATCTTGTCGGCTTGCGGAGGTCCCATAGAAACGAGGGTAACGGTAGCACCTGTTTGTTCTTTGAGGCGAAGTGCCAATTCCAAACCGCCCTTATCATCGGGGTTCATAATAGAAGGAACACCATCACGAATAAGTGTGCCTTTTACCGGATCAATCTTGATTTCAGTTGTATCGGGAACTTGTTTTACACAAACAATGATATTCATAATAGTTTATAGTTTAGAGTTTATAGTTTAGAGAAGTACGAAAGATTAGAGTTAAGAGTACAGAGTACGAGTTTATTTGAACAGTTTGCCTGCAATCACCATACGTTGTACTTCGCTTGTACCTTCATATATCTCTGTTATCTTGGCATCTCTCATCATACGCTCAACGGGATATTCGCGTGTGTAGCCGTATCCGCCGTGGAACTGT
>CAMVHW010000092.1 GCA_947167395.1 uncultured Bacteroidales bacterium | reverse complement strand
AAGAAAGCACCTAAAATGCCGTCAATACCTGCCAAATCAAACAAGTACGCTGCCCCCACTAACAGCAGCATAACGAACAGAGAGGTGATAACAGGCTCCGTATGGCGCATAAAGAACGAGTGAGCCACACGAGGAAAAAGCCATAAGACAAGCCATATAATAACAGGCAGCAAGCCTATTCTCCACCAAGCAAAAGACTGCTCCGTACTGCCTTCTATAACAGCCAATACCAACAGCGAAAGGGTCATGGCTATCATCGTACCGCCAACCACAATGCTCACCGAACGGGTCTTCTGCACACCATAACGAGCCACGATAGGATAAGTCATCAGCGTATGACTGCCGAACATAGCACCCATCAACACCGACGACAACACACTCTCACCCAAGAGCCAATAACTCAACAGACCACCTATAAGAAAAGGAAAAACAAAAGCATAAAGACCATATACGACAGCCTTCCCACGCTGGAAATGCATCACGTTATGGTCAATCTCACTGCCCGACTGAAACAAGATATATAAAATACCCAATTTGCCTAATGCGGTTATTACTTCGGCAGAGGAGATAATGCCCAAGCCAAAGGGACCGAAAGCCATACCGACAAGAATAAAACCCACAATAGCAGGTATATGTATGCGTCGGCAAACAGGCGGGACCAGAAACAGCAGTCCTATGATAATGAGTAACTGAAAAAGCACAGACTTATGCAGGAAGCAAATCGTTGGGATTAACAGCCGTGGAGAAATACATACGCAGGACAACAACTGCCAAAATCACCTGACCAAGCAATATGATTGGCAATAGAATCTTAAACTCCTTATGATGACGTTTATGCCGAAAAAACAGCATACCTAACACCTCACCCACGCTGCCGCCGAGTACAGCCAAGGTAAAGAAAGTATGCGAACTGATACCCCTTGCGTGGCGATGACGCTTATGTTCCTGTTTGTCAACATAGAACATAATGAGAGTAACAAAATTGATAATAATTAAGTAAATAAGGACAATATATAACTCCTTTGTCATGAACATAGCTTATCGATTTTTATGGATTACTTATTCTGCAAATATCTGTCGATGGCACTTGCCGCTTTTCTGCCATCGGACATAGCCAGTATAACGGTGGCTCCACCTCTTACTATATCTCCGCCTGCAAAGAGAACAGGCAGGGACGATTGCAAGGTGTCATCATTAACCTCAATAGTTCCTTTCTTGCTTATTTGCAGTCCTTCCACCGACTGCGGTATAATAGGATTAGGCGACACCCCCACTGCCACAATAACCATATCGACAGGTATAGTCTTTGTTTCTCCCTCTACGGGTACAGGACTTCTTCTGCCCGAAGCGTCGGGTTCACCCAAGGTCATCACCTGCAATACTGCCTCACATACTCTGCCGTTGGCGTCGGAGTGATAGGCAATAGGATTATGCAATGTCATAAACTCTATTCCCTCTTCTTTGGCGTGGCGTACTTCTTCTATACGGGCAGGCATCTCTTCTTCGCTGCGACGGTAGATTACCATTGCCTGTTCAGCCCCTAACCGCTTGGCTGTACGCACTGCGTCCATAGCCGTGTTGCCGCCGCCTATAACCGCCACTCGCTTGCCATAAAGCAAAGGTGTGTCCGATTCGCCTGACGAAGCGTCCATCAGATTGACACGAGTGAGATACTCATTACACGACATCACGCCGTTGAGATTCTCACCTTCAATATGCATAAAACGCGGCAGACCGGCACCTGAACCGACAAAAACGGCTGAATAACCTTCCTCAACAAGTTGGTCAATGGTCAAAGTCTTACCTACGATAGTATCACATTCAAACCTGACACCCAAACGACGCAGTTCATCTATCTCTTTATCCACTATTCGATTAGGCAACCTAAACTCTGGTATTCCGTATTTAAGCACTCCGCCTATCTCGTGCAGAGCCTCAAACACCGTTACCTGATAGCCCATCTTAATAAGGTCGCCTGCGCAACTCAACCCTGCCGGACCGCTACCAACAACAGCCACACGCTGCTCTTTCTTCTCTATTTGGCACGAACCCGGGTTATTGGCGTGGTCGGCTACAAATCGCTCCAAATAGCCTATAGCCACTGCCTCGTGCCCCATCTTAAGATGAATACAACGAGCCTCACATTGTTTCTCCTGCGGACACACACGACCACAAACAGCGGGCAACGAACTGGACGAGCGTATGACCTCTGCCGCCTTATCCACCTCGCCTTGTTCCAATAGTTTGATGAAACGCGGTATTTCTATATGTACAGGACAACCCTCCACACAAGTCGTGTTCTTGCAGTTCAGGCAACGATGAGCCTCTGTAAGAGCCTGCTCATAGGTCAGCCCCTCATTCACCTCACGGCGCAAGGATTGTATTCTTATCAGTGGCGGCACTTCGGGCATACGTACTCTCTGTATGGCGGCACGCTCCTTGCCTGTCAAGGGACGCTGTTGCTGTTCATACTGCTCATAAGCAAGAGCCTCCTCCGGCTTATATGAACGCAGACGACTGAGCAACTCGTCAAAATCAACTTGGTGAGCATCAAACTCCGGTCCGTCAACACATACGAACTTCATCTTGCCTCCAACAGTCACCCTACAAGCACCGCACATACCCGTTCCGTCAACCATAATAGTATTCAGACTGGCTTCGGTAGGCACGTCATAACGGGCAGTGGTCAGAGCCACAAATTTCATCATTATAGCCGGACCGATGGTTATACATTTATCCACCTTCTCTCGTTGAATAACTTGCTCCACGCCTATAGTAACCACACCTTTCTGTCCCATTGAGCCGTCGTCGGTCATCACAATCACCTCGTCGGAGAAACGTTGCAACTCGTCTTTGAGCAGTATGAGTTCAGCCGTTCGCGCAGCCAATACGGTGATGACGCGGTTGCCTGCTTTCTTCAATGCTTCCACTATGGGCAACATAGGTGCTGCTCCTACTCCACCGCAAGCACAAACGACTGTACCATAGTTCTCAATTCGCGTGGCTCTACCCAAAGGACCCACCACATCGCAAACCATATCGCCCACTTCCTTATTACATAGTTTAGCCGAACTGACACCTACACGCTGAACAACCAAGGTGATAGTACCTCTTTGGGCATCAGCATTGGAAATAGTGAGCGGTATGCGCTCCGAATGAGCGTCAGTACGCACAATAACGAAATGTCCGGCACGACGGGCAGCCGCTATACGCGGTGCCTCAATCTCAATAGCAGCCACCATAGGTGAGCAAAAACGTTTGCTTACGATGCGATACATAATGGAAGAGTTAAGTTAGAAATACTTGGTTTCAGTACCCTGAATAGAGGTGAGCAGGTTATTAGCCAATCGACTGGCACCGAAACGGAAACGTTGATTATTAAGCCAATCCTTTCCAAGTATCTGTTTGACAATCGTATAATGCGCCACGGCTTCGTCTGTTGTACTCACTCCGCCGGCGGGTTTGAAACTGACTGTTTGTCCCGTTTTCTCTTTCCAATCGCGAATGGCAGTACACATAACGTATGATGCTTCGGGAGTGGCATTGACGGCAATCTTACCTGTGGAAGTCTTAATGAAATCCGCACCGGCAGCCATTGCCAAAATAGCAGCACGGTAGATATTGACAGCCGACCTTAATGCACCTGTTTCCAGTATCACTTTCAGGTGAGCATTACCTATGGCGGCTTTTATCTCACTTATCTCATCCACCACCTCTTCGTATCTGCCTTCGAGGAACTTACCTACGGACAGCACTATATCTATCTCCGTTGCGCCTTCCTTGACAGCCAAGGCTGCTTCTGCCACCTTAATCTCCACAAAGGTCTGCGAGGCGGGGAATCCTCCTGCCACGGCTGCTATACCCACATGAGCGGTCAGATTAGTCTTAACCGTCTCTACCATAGCGGGATAGACGCATATAGCAGCCACATTCTTGAGTTGGGGAAAGTTACGAGAAAAATCATTCACTTTTTGAGCCATAGTTGCTACTTTCTCCGTTGTGTCGTCCACATTGAGAGTGGTTAAGTCTATTTGATTAAGACACTGCAACCATACCTCACGATTGTTGTTTTCAGCCAAATGCTCGCTTAGCAACTGTTCCGTTTCTTTTTTTACCTGCTCGTCACTGCGGTCAAACGGATAAGCCGCAAACAGTTCTTCAAACTTATTCATATATATTATTTCAGACTTAAAGCAATTTACCTAAAATCGTTTCATTACCGCTCACCGAGTCGCCCACCTCTACATACATCTCCACGTCCATAGGCAGATACAGGTCAACTCTCGATCCAAACTTAATAAAACCCAAGTGTTGGTTGCGGGTGGCCTGTCCGCCTTTTTTAGCGTAGGTAACTATACGTCTTGCCATTGCGCCTGCCACTTGTCTTACGCCAATCGTCTTACCGTCTTTACACTCTATAACAACTAAACTACGCTCGTTCTCCACCGACGACTTGGGCAACCATGCACCCTTATGACGACCCTTCTGATGGCTGCTCTCAACTATCTTACCCTCAATAGGATACCAGTTGGCGTGTACATTAAAAGGCGACATAAAAATACTGACTTGCAATCGCTGCTCGTGGAAAAACTCGTCCTCCATAGTGGGTTCTATCACCACCACTCTGCCATCGGCGGGAGCAAGCAGATAGTCGGGGTCATCCACCTCCACTATACGCTGAGGATTACGGAAGAAATATGCGAGGAACATCATTACCAACAGCGACACGAGTATCACTATGGCTAACACCCAATGATGGGGGACATAGCAGGCTACAATAGTATCAATGCAAATCAAGATAAGAGCCGTTACGATCAACATTCGCCTACCTTCGCGGTGGATACGTGTTTTCATACTGTCTGTCCTTTCTGCCAGTTATTGTATGGGAATTGCGCCAACATCTCCGCTGCCTGGTCCAAGCCTTGTTGCAATTTCTTCTCTATCATCAAACGAAACATCATCGGAATGTCGGCATCAAGAGTGAGTTTAAGACGAGTGTCCCCTTCTGCCACTTCCTTCATCTGTATCCAGAAATTGACCGATATGGGACTATTGACGACACCGTATTTGACTACCTTATTCTCTTCTTTGTCTTCTATCTTGACCGACAGTTTCTGTCCCAAACCATCCACTTTAATGCGTATCTCGTCGGGATAGATATCCAGTTCCTGCACCTTGTCTTTGGGTAAGAGGTCTCTAACTCGCTCAAGGTTTTGCAGGTTGCTAATGGCATTATATATACTCTCGGCACTACTGACCGATTTGGTAATCTTACTCTCGTATCTCATATTGGCAGTATCATTTTTGTTTTATAGGGCGGCAAAAGTAAGTGTTTCATTTTATATTAACAATTTTGCACCTCTTTTTCTGCTTTCATTGCTTTTTGGTAGCAGTCGCGACATAGCGGTTCATAACTCTCCGTTTCGCCCAATAGCACCCGTTTGTCGTTATTAACAAGTCGGTGGCTGACATAGGCGAGGTCGCCGCAATGAACGCATATAGCGTGTGTCTTATACACATCTTCCGCCACTGCCATCAGTGCAGGCATAGGACCAAAGGGTTCACCCTTGAAGTCCATATCCAAGCCGGCACATATAACGCGTATGCCGCGTTCAGCCAACTGTGTGCATACGTCCACTATACCCATATCGAAGAACTGGGCCTCGTCAATGCCCACCACATCAATGTCGCCAGCGAGCAACAGTATCTGTTGGCTGGAATCGACAGGAGTGGATTGGATGATATTATGGTCGTGACTGACCACGTCTTGCTCGCTATAGCGCACGTCTATGGCGGGCTTGAATATCTCCACTTTTTGTTTGGCAAACTGTGCGCGTTTCATACGGCGTATGAGTTCCTCTGTCTTTCCGGAAAACATACTGCCGCAAACAACTTCTATGCTGCCCCGCCTGCGTGCAGGACCCTGTGTGTCTCTTTCGTTAAACATATATATATAGCTTGTTATATCTTTTTCATCTAACCATACGCCGCCATCACAGTGCGGTCATTGTCTTGGCATGGTTGGCAAACTGCATAGTTAATTTCCTATTTGTCGTGCCAATGCGTTAAGTGCAAGAAAGCGGTAACGCATAGTGTCATGTGGCAAAACGCCAGCTTTG
>CAMVHW010000091.1 GCA_947167395.1 uncultured Bacteroidales bacterium | reverse complement strand
GGTGGATTCGGTTATGTTGTCTATTTGCTTAGAATCGAGTTCAGCCGATATCTCGTACTTCTTATTCAGAAAAGAAGTCAGGTATTTCAAATTGACTGCGTGAGCCGTTTCCGGCACGAACTTGTCGTCGGCAAGGAAGAAGAAATCGACCGGCATGCCGCCATTGAGCAGGCTTGTTTTATGGAAAGTCTGGTGGTAGATACCATAGTGCAACGATATAAGATGGTGAGCAGCAGGAACAAAATGGAAAGACACACGCGGGTCGATGGTAGGATAATAGTGTCCGCCGTTCATATAAAGCGAGCCGTGCAGACCTATGTTATAAGAGAAGATATGATTGACATCGTGCTTTAAGTCAGCGGCAAGCGACAGTTCGTCAGCGTGATTGAGTATATAAGTTGAGTCCATAGCATATAACTGCATTCCCTCAAAACGGAACTCAAAAGGTTGATTGAAATAGTGTTCGTAGTCCAAACGAGCAGATAATGCAAGATTAGGCAATAGGTTGTTATCCCATTGGTTATGACACCCCAAGACCGACATCATCTGATTAGATTGGGCTGAAGCAGACGTTGTCCCCATCTCCACGTGACTGAGGAAAGCCGAATAGAAGACGTTTGTTCGCCAGTTGCCTTTGTTGAGTTTCCTATTCCAATAGGCAGAGCCTAAAATGTTTTGCCACGGCACATTGATACCCATATTATCAGCCTTCAGTTGTGCCTTATCACGGCTATAAAAGCCCGTTACTACCACTTCGTCTTTGTCTGTCGGTTGGCTGAGATATGTAAGGTTATAGTCTTGGAAATGGTACCTCATATTCATATTTGTCATATCAGCCAATAAGCCGTATAGCCAACCTAAATAAGAACTTCTACCGGAGATAAAAAAAGCATTCTTCTGCCCGACCGGAATTTTCATTGTGGCATCACTATTGATTATACCCACATTGGCTTCTATACCGAACCGTTGAGGAATGGTATTATGCGTTTGAAAGTCCACCAACCCGCCTATACGATTGGGCATCACTCCGGTATGTTCGGCTTGCTCGATGGTGATCGTAGAGAAATGTTGGGAAATGAAAGTGGAGTATAGTCCTAACAGGTGGTTGGGATAGAACAACGGTGCGTCGTTGATACTGATCAGCGTATGGTAATCATCACATCCTTGAATATGAATACCCGCCGTTGTTTCGCTGTTGGTTTGTACACCGGCAAGGCTCTGCATATAGCGTATAGGATCGGAGGTGCCGAGGAATTTAGGCATTTTCTGTATTTGCGCAGCATCTACCACCATCGTGGCTGCATCTTGTTCCACCATAGGTTTGGGACGGCGAAAAACGATTTCCACGTCCTGCAATTCCTTGGTAATGGTTATAGTATCAGCGGCAGTCTGTCCTTTAATAAACAGACTGCCACAAAAGAGAGTAATCAATATGAAAAACAGACGCATCAGTCTAATGAAACTTCACCTATTCCATCTTTAAGAGTCTCGGACAAAGCGATATACTGATTGGCAATGTCTTCAACGGTAGAAATGAGATCGGTAAAGGGCTTGCGGTTGAAGTACTGCTCAAAGGCATAAGAGGTCTGATCTTCCGGGAAATAGATAACTGCTTCCGTGGAATAGTACTCTGCCGCCTCATACGAATCGTCGGTATATGAAGGTATATATTCTTCTTCAACTATTGTTTGCAGGCGAACCTCTGCCTGCTTAATGGAGTTATTGTAATAGATACCATTGGTTTGATTGGTATTGACAAATTCGCAGTATCGATCCAAGTAGTCTTTTTGCGAACTATATTCGTTGTAATTCTCCTCTAAATCAAGATAATTACGATACAACTTGCTTACATCGGGTATTTCCACCTTGAATTGCATTTCACCCATAACGTCCACGATAGCGTTGGCTTCGTTAATATTTTTAAGTACTCGCTCATAGTCATCACCTAATGACATTATCCATTCTTGAATATCTTCACCGTCTGTCATTGCATTGTAGTTATACGACGGCAGATTGACGATAGCCAAGAGTAACTGTTCGTTATCGCAATTGAAACTATAGGTTGCGGCAACAGAGCGTTCAGAAGCGTCCAACGCCACATTCCATATTATATTTGCCACTTTGGCGTTGACGGTCAGTTCAACAGAGTTATCAATACTCTTTTGTTGAGAAAACATAACACGCATAACCTCTTTAGACAGTTGTTTGAGCGAGAAACAAGTGTTACGCGGGAATTGACCCTTTATGACATACTTATCACCCTCAACTTCCTCATAATCATAATAATCATAGTAAGTATCGGTCCACTCATACTCATAGTAAGAGGTTGAACCCTCGCCCCATAGTTTGGCTTCGCAAGCATTGCCCTTATCATCGGTAAAACGCAAAACAACACTATTATCATCCGACTTACCTATATATTTCCACGACTTGGTTGCATCATCGGCTTCATAGATGCCGGCTTCGTCGGCAAAGTTAAAAACAAATGTGCGGATACCTTCGGTAGGAGCAGCCTTACCACGCATAACACGCTTGGCATAACGAGGCATTGCAAAGAAATCAGCATGACGATTTTGAAATTGAGCAGCAACTCCGTCCCAACTATAGGTCTTATACTTATTGTATAAGCCGTCTGCCAACTCAATGGCTGCTTCCTGATCTTTCGTATTAAATTTCTCCGTGAAATGTTGAGCAATAGTCATCAGTTTCTCCTTGTTGTCCTCAGGCGACAACTCGGTATTCACCTCATTCTTCTGCTCCTGCTCATTTTTATCCTTGCAAGAAACAAAACAAAATGTAACAGCCAACATCAAGGCAAAAAATACAGAATAAATGTTTTTCATAGCGATATGGTTTTCATTTTTCGCGACAAAGGTATGCTATGAAAATTAACTATCTATCACTTTAATGGTAAAAAAAGTGTTTTTTTTTCGGTTTTATTGTGTTTGTATGGCTTAAATAGTACTTTTGCGCGCTTTATGGAAATGAGATTTATGTGATATGAAAGTTGTGCGAGATAACTCGAAACGAGTTTTTATAGTTCTTTTATTCAGTTGTATCAGCCTTTGTAATTTTGCAACTATACCCGAAGGATACTATCAGTCCGTCAATGGCAAGAAAAGTGAAGCACTGCGCCAAGCACTTCATTCGGTAATTGATAATCATACTGCTATTGATTACGGCAATTTGGAAAAATACTATGCCCAAACTGACCTTGACGAAAACGGACATATAAAGGATATGTATTCCACCTGTGTATTCACCATTAACGATGCCAACTGCTCGCAGTCAAGTGTCTGCCAATGTTGGAATAAAGAACATTCCGTACCTTCTTCTTGGTTCAAAAAAGCCGCCAATGCCTATTCCGACCTCTTCCACGTAGTCCCCACCGATGCACGAGTGAATAATTTCCGTGGTAATATGCCTTACGGCGAAACCAATAACACCGGTTATATAGCCAACAACTCCCATTCGCTCGGACATATAGGCACAAGTTCATTCAGCGGCTATTCGGGTACGGTGTTTGAGCCGGACGATGAATATAAAGGAGACTTTGCACGCAACTATTTCTATATGGCAACCAGATATACGGATGTCAATTTCACACAGTCAGGCGATGCCGGCAAGGTCTTTACTTTCATTAACGGCACATCGGGTTTTACCACATACGCTATCAATCTGTTTCTCAAATGGCATAGACAAGACCCTGTGTCACAAAAAGAAATCGACAGAAACAATGCCGTATATGGTATTCAACACAATCGCAATCCGTTTATCGACTATCCTTATTTGGTTGAATACATTTGGGGCGACAAGAAAGACTCCAATCTGAACCTATTGACAGATGTCATATCGTCGGAAGATGAACAGTTTGTACCGGGAGTGAGCGACGGCTCGACTGCCTCTCTGCACCCCACTATCAAATCCAACACACAAACAATCGCTTTCCCCGCCCTGTTAGCCGCAAGTACTGCCACGCACAACTTTGACATATTAGGTGCTAAACTGACAAATGACATCAGTCTGACGCTGACAGGACAAGATGCCGAGATGTTTTCCCTTTCGCAAACAAACATCGCTGCCTCTGCCGCTAACAAAGAGAACATCATTACTCTTACCTACTCTCCCACCTCAATCGGCTCTCACACTGCCCAAGTAAAAATCAAATCAATGGGAGTAGACGAACTGACTATCAACGTCTTTGGAACTTGCACAGAAGCCTGCCAAATAACGTGGATAGTGAATGGTGAGGAGTATGATAACGGCAGTTATGACTTGCTTATTCCACAAGGTTCTGCGCCTGCTCTTTTGCCTGCTAATCCTTCATCCTGCTCTACCGAGAGCGAACACTTTATAGGTTGGACAGCCACACCTATCGACGGCACGGCAGACTATGTTCCGCAAGACTTGTTCTCGGAAGAAGAAAACGCACCCGTTGTTAACGCTTCCACTTCGTTCTATGCAGTCTTTGCTCACTATACGGAAACAACAGGCACTGCCCCCATAGCACAAACAGCCGACCTCACACACTATCAGAACTATACTGCCGTAAGCAACGTTCAGTTAGATGACATTTCCATTACCTTTAATCAAGCCAACGCAAGTACTTCCGCCAAATACTTTTCCGGTAGTAATGGCGTTCGTTGTTATGCTAAATCGCAAATCATAGTTAGCGGCAAGAACATCTCCTCTATTGAACTGACCTTTGGCTCGGACGACCATTCCAACGCTATTACCGTTGATAAAGGCACTTTCAATGGTACAACTTGGACAGGGCTGGCGGATGAGGTTATATTCACCATAGGCGGAACGAACAAATACCGCGCAATAAGCAAAATAGAAGTTACCTCACAAGCACAAACAGACTCCTACACTTACTCCCGTTTCATAACCAACTGTACGGAAACAACTGACATAGAAGACATCAATACAGAGAACACGATGACTGCACCACAAGCAAGAAAACTGCTTATAAACGGACACCTGTATCTGCAAACCGAAAACGCATTGTACAACGCTCACGGACAGAAAATAAATAATTGACATATAACAACATAATAAGTATAAATAACTAATAATTAACAAAAATCATGGCAGAAGAAAAATTAAATCTATTGAAGGATTTCCCCGCCATCTCCACCAAGGAATGGAAAGAGAAAATCGTCACGGATTTGAAGGGTGCTGATTTCGACAAGAAACTTGTCTGGCGCACCCCGGAAGGCTTCAATGTACAGCCTTTTTATCGTCAAGAAGACCTTAAAGGTCTGAAAACCACCGTTTCCGCACCCGGACAATTCCCGTATGTACGCGGAACGAAAGAAGACAACAACGAATGGGCTATCCGTCAGAACATTTGCGCTTGCGACAACGCTCGCAAAGCCAACAAGAAAGCCCTCGAAGTGCTTAACAAAGGTATCACCTCTCTCGGGTTCTGCTTGAACAAAGAGAAATTGAACTACCGCTTTATCAAGAACCTGCTCCAGGATATCGACGCTCGCGCCGTGGTGCTTAACTTCACCATCTGCCCCTGTCATGCCGCCGAACTGGCAAGCATCCTGGTTCGCTACTACGGTCGCCAAGACTACGACTTCAAGCAACTCTACGGCTCTATCAACGTGGACCCGATGAAGCAGATGCTCATCAAAGGCAAAGACCTCACACGCGAACAGGTAACAGAAAAACTGGTGGCTGCCGTCAAGGCTTCCAAACGATTGGTCAACTACCGCGTGGTAGGTGTCAACTCCGTTATTATCAACAACTCAGGTGCTTATTGCGCACAAGAACTGGCTTACGCTCTCGCTTGGGGTGCTGAGTATATGACGATGCTCACCGATGCAGGCGTTGCCAACTATGAGGCTGCACGCAATATACGCTTTAATATGGGTATCGGCGGCAACTACTTTATGGAGATTGCCAAGTTCCGCGCCGGACGTATGCTCTGGGCAAAGATTGTAGAGGCTTACAAAGCACCGGTTTTCACCGCCGCCCTCAAAGAGGCTGCAAAGATGAACGTCAGCGCAGAGACCTCACGCTTCAATATGACCATCTTCGACGCTTACGTTAACCTTCTGCGTACACAGACCGAGACGATGTCGGCAGCCATTGCTGGAGTGGACGAGATAACCGTCACTCCTTTCGACATCACCTTC
>CAMVHW010000090.1 GCA_947167395.1 uncultured Bacteroidales bacterium | reverse complement strand
AATACAGCAACAACACGGTAACTGCCAATATCCTCTCGCTCGCACTCGGACTGGTTCCCGAAGGGCAGGAGCAACGCGTGATGGACAATATAGTGGACGTAACGGTCAATCGCTTTGACAGCCACGTGAGCGTCGGCGTATTGGGTATTCAGCACCTGATGCGAACCCTCACCCGTATGGGACATCCCGAACTGGCATACAAGATAGCCACCAACACGTCCTATCCCTCGTGGGGTTATATGCTCGAACACGGAGCCACCACCATCTGGGAACTGTGGAACGGCGACACAGCCAATCCCGCTATGAACTCCGGCAACCACGTGATGCTCTTGGGCGATGTCTTGCTTTGGATGTACGAGGACTTGGCAGGTATTCGTCCTGCGTGTGATATGGATCAAGCGCAACCGTTGGCATACGAGGAACTGTATATGCAACCCTATTTTGCTCCCGAACTGGATTATGTCAAAGCCTCTTATGCGTCTGCTAATGGCACAATCACATCCTATTGGCAAAGAGACGAACAGGGTAAAATAAATTGGCAGGTTACTCTCCCAAAAGGAGTAAAAGCAACAGTTGTTCTGCCTAATCAAAAATGTATGAAGTATTCTTCCTCATTCCAACTCAATTTCTGATATGTACATTACCATTGCGGGAAATATAGGTGCGGGTAAGACTACGCTGACGCGTATGTTGGCGCGTTATTATGGTTGGGAAGCGCGATACGAAAGCGTTAACTTCAATCCTTATCTTGAAGATTATTATAAAGATATACCTCGTTGGTCGTTCTGCTTGGAAACTTATTTCCTTAAAGAGCGATTCAAAGATATGCTTGCCATCTCTCAGTCCACCCACACTATCGTTCAGGACCGTAGCCTGTACGAAGGAGTATATGTGTTCGTAACCAACAACTATCGTCGTGGTGACCTTAGCGAACGCGACTATACCACTTATATGGAACTCTTCCGCAACATACAGTCGTTGCTGACCTTGCCCGATGTGATGATTTATCTGCGTAAGTCGGTGCCGCAACTCATAGCACAGATACAGAAACGCGGACGCGACTACGAGCAGACTATGCAAATAGACTATCTCCAAGACCTTAATGAACGCTATGAGGACTTTATATTCAATCAGTATAAAGGCAATGTCTTGGTTATAGAGTCCGATAACCTCGACTTTGAGAATAATCCCGAACATTTTCGTCAGATTATCAACCGCATAGACGCTCAACTATTCGGACTGTTCAGCCAACATAATTTCAATAAGTAATATCGTAAAAAATCATAACATTATGCACATAGCCATTGCAGGAAACATAGGGTGCGGTAAGACCACCCTCACCAATATGCTCGCCAAGCACTACGGTTGGACACCTCGCTTCGAGTCAGTGGAGTTCAATCCCTATTTGGAGGACTTCTATGCCGATATGTCGCGTTGGTCGTTTAATTTGCAAATCTATTTCCTTAACAAACGCTTTCAGGACGTTGTGGAGATAGGTCAGTCCGCCGACTATATCATTCAAGACCGCACTATCTACGAAGACGCACGTATCTTTGCTCCTAATCTGCACGAGCAGGGATATATGTCCGACCGCGATTTTGATAACTACCAAGACCTGTTCAACCTTATGATGTCGCTCGTCAAAATGCCTGACTTGATGATTTATATCCGCTCGTCTATTCCTAATCTCGTGGCGCAGATACAGAAGCGTGGTCGCGAGTATGAGGCAAGTATGCGTATCGACTACCTGCAAGGTCTTAACGATAAGTACGAGGCTTGGATAGGCGACTATAAGGGCAAACTGCTCATCATCGACGGCGATAAAATCAAGTTTGGTGACAACCCGGAAGATTTCCGTTGGGTAACCGACCGCATTGATGCCGAACTGTATGGTCTCTTCCCCTTTGAGGAGAGCGACCAAATGGGACGCGAGATACGCAATTAGTAAAGAACACCACAAATGGTAGAGCCTTTTCTTGAATATATAGCCGTAGAGAGGAAGTACTCACCTCGTACCGTGCAAGCCTACGCCGATGCCTTGCACGAGTTGGAGGGTTATCTTGACAGCCCGCTCACACGCGACAAGGTGCAGTCCTTGACCGAAGAGCAAGTGAGGGATTGGGTGGTCTATCTGATGGAAGACAAGCACAATGCACCGCGCTCCATAAAGCAGAAACTGTCGGCTCTCCATTCGTTCTACAAGTTCCTGCTGCGCCAACAGGTGGTGGACAAAGACATAACTCGCCGCGTACTGACTCCCAAGGTGGACAAACCTTTGCCTGTTTTCTTCAAACCGCAAGAGATGCAGGCTG
The DNA here is from genome assembly GCA_947167395.1 of uncultured Bacteroidales bacterium. GTDB lineage: Bacteria > Bacteroidota > Bacteroidia > Bacteroidales > Paludibacteraceae > Colicola. The sequence goes on along the minus strand of CAMVHW010000090.1, from coordinate 3,852 downwards.
CAACTGCCTATGACGACCAAGCCGACGATAAGGAAAGCGTTAGAGACAGCCTGATTATTGAGATGCTGTTCCAAACAGGTATGCGTCAAGCCGAAATGCTTAATCTCAAAGACCAAGACGTGGACATAGTGCAAAAACAGATACGCATATTCGGTAAAAGACGCAAAGAGCGTATAGTCCCTATCGGCGACAGTCTGTGTAGCCTGATTACTCGTTACATGGAAATGAGAGAGGGCGATTATGGCACGTTTTTTGTACATTGGAAAAAGAACGGAGAGGTGGTGTCGCTCACCAAAGACCAACTATATAACATAGTTACCACTCGTATGGGTGAGGTCTCCACACTCAAGAAGCACTCGCCTCACGTTCTGAGGCATACCTTTGCCACCACTATGCTCAATAACGGAGCCGACATACGCACTATTCAAGCCCTTTTGGGACACGCTTCGCTGGCTGCAACACAAGTGTATGCACATACCACATTTGAGCAAATACGAAATGTATATAATGCGGCTCACCCCCGCGCCAACAAAAAATAAAACAAACAAATTAAAAAGGAGGTTATTATGACACTTACTATTCAACCCATCAATTTCGACATCGCTGACCGTCTCACACAGTACATCAACAAGAAGACACGTCGCTATGACAAGATCCTCCCCGCTTCGGCTGAAATGGAAGTTAGAATGACAGTGGTTAAACCCGAAACCAACCTGAATAAGGAAACACGTATCCGTATCATTGGTATGGGAGCAGAGATGTTCGCGCAAAAGACCTGCGATACCTTCGAACAAGGCATAGACGAATGTCTTGAAGCACTTGACAGACAAATAGAAAAACAAAAAGAGAAATGAAACGAGTAGCACCGATTTTGCTGTTTTCCCTCTTGCTAACCCTGACAGGCAAGGCAGAGGTAACATATATCACCGATGCTGAATTTCGAGCCAAGGTGTTTGATTACGCCAAAGACTCCACTTGGAACTACAAGGGCAACAAACCCTGCATAGTGGATTTCTATACCGACTGGTGCGGTCCGTGCAAACGACTCGCACCTATTATGGAAGACCTGAGCGAGAAATACAAAGGGAAGGTGGTGTTCTATAAAGCCAATACGGAAAAAGAACGCGAAGTGGCATACGTGTTTCGTATAAGCAGTATTCCGCAAGTGTTGTATGTTCCTATGAACGGTAACCCCGCTCTAATCAAGGGACTGTACCCGCAGGAGAATATAGAACAAATGATTGACGAATTCCTATTAGGCAAAAAATACAAACAAACGAAATAATGCAAGTAGAACTTATCCTTCTTATTCTCAGCCTCCTCTTCTTTGCCAGTATCTTTACCGACAAGATTGGTAACCGCTTTGGCGTACCTGCTTTGCTGCTGTTCCTTATAGTCGGAATGGTCTTCGGACCGGATGGATTAGGTAAGTGGATAAGCGAAGACGGAGTGGGGTATATATCCTCATTGAGTTTAGAGTCGGTACAGGCATTGAGCACCATTGCCCTGTGTGTCATACTCTTTACCGGTGGTATGGATACCAAACTGTCGGATATACAACCCGTTATAGGTCCCGGCGTAACGCTTGCCACTATCGGAGTGCTGCTAACCACACTCATTTCCGGCATACTCATCTATTTTATTTTCGGTTGGGTACAAGCCGTTTCGTCTGTTGGTTTTGCAACTGCATTGCTGATGGCCGCCACTATGTCGTCCACTGACTCGGCAAGCGTCTTTTCCGTACTACGTACCAATAAGATCGGCTTCAAGCATAACCTGCGACCTTTATTGGAGTTGGAGTCGGGTGCCAACGACCCTATGGCATACATACTCACCATTACTCTGATAGGTATAGTAACAGCCGGACAGACGCAGGAAATAAGCGGACTGACCATAATGCAAGAGATTGTGGTTCAGTTGATAGTAGGTGGTGTGATGGGCTTCGCTCTCGGTAAAATGGCGATTGCCTTGATGCGTAAGGCACGCTTGGTAAATGAGAGCCTTTACCCCATAATGATACTTACTTTCTGTATCTTTATCTATTCCATAACTTATTATATGAAAGGCAACGGCTATCTGGCGGTCTATATGGGAGGACTGATGATCGGGAATAGTAAGTTCATACGTAAGCGGCAAACCAAATCTTTCTTCGACGGACTAACTTGGCTCAGCCAGTTGATTATGTTCCTGCTCTTGGGACTGATGGTCAAACCGCACGAACTGATGCAATGGGAGGTGTGGATTCCGTGCCTCATCATCAGTTTTGTGATGATTTTTATCTCTCGCCCCTTAGCCGTTTTCCTCTGTCTTTCTCCCTTCAAGGAGTATCAAAACAGAGATAAGGTATTGGTTAGTTGGGTGGGACTGAAAGGGGCTGTACCTATTATCTTTGCCATTCTGTGTATGTCTAATAAGGTGCCGCACGCCGACCTGCTCTATAATATCGTCTTCCTATGTACTATCCTTTCGCTTATCCTGCAAGGCACCACGATGACCAAGTTGGCAGAAAGTCTGCACCTTACTCTGCCGGTGGAAGAACGCAAGCAACTCAAATACTTCGATATGGAACTGCCCGAAGAGGTGGAGCAGTATGCGCAGGAGTTGCCCGTAACGGCTGAGATGGTGGCGCAAGGCAGTATGCTCAAGGAAATGGGCATACCCGAATCGATACGTATCATTATGACTCGACGCGGGGAACGCTTCTTTGTGCCGAGCGGTAAGACGATACTCAAAGAAGGCGACTGGCTGTTGGTCATCTCCGAAGAGAATATGGCTAAGGTGCAACAAAGTCAAGAACAAGAAGACGACTATGCTCTCAACGAATGGAGAATGCAGATAATCAACGACACAACAGACTTTATCCGCAAGCGTTGGCGCAGAATCAAACTCGGAACCAATGCCAAGAACGAAGTCAATGAAGACGATGAAACAGATAACTCAAATCAATAATTAAAAAACCAAATCGTTATGAAAAAGAAATTTGTATGCCCCATTTGCGGGTATGTTCACGAAGGAATTGAGGCACCCGAACGTTGCCCCCAGTGTAAACAAATAGTTACTTGGAAAGAAGTGGTTGAAGATGGTAGTATTCAGTTCGCTTGCGAACACGTACTTGGTGTTGCCAAAGACACTGACGAGCAGATGCGTGCCGACCTTAATGCACATTATATGGGTGAGGCTACCGAAGTGGGTATGTATCTGGCTATGGCACGCCAAGCCGACCGCGAAGGCTATCCGGAGATTGCAGCCGCTTTCCGTCAGTATGCTTTTGAGGAAGCAGAACACTGCGCTAAGTTTGCCGAACTGCTCGGTGAGGTGGTTTGGGACACCAAGACCAACCTTGAGAAACGTATGATGGCAGAAGCCGGTGTTTGCGAAGGCAAACTCAAAATAGCCAAGCGTGCCAAGGCTCTTGACCTTGACGCTATCCACGACACCGTTCACGAAATGGCTAAGGACGAAGCACGACACGGCGCAGGCTTCCAAGGACTGTACAACCGCTACTTCAAAAAGTAAAAAATCGTATTCTTCTAAGGAGAAAAATTACTCCTTCCTCTGAAAGACCAACCCGATTGAGCAACATTGTTGCACAATCGGGTTGGTCTTTGTTGATGTCTTTAATCTGAATTGATATTCTTTGTCAAATTATATCTCACCGCTTGCTGTTTGAGCAGAGATAACTGTACCTACAATGGGGTTGGCTTCAATATCAATAATCTTGCCTTCAACCCAATCAGATTTGTGTATATAATTGGCGTTTCGCGAGTGATGAGGTGTAACAGGTAGAGCCGTAGAGCTATTATGTATAGCCATAGCGCGCTATGGCTATACATAATAGGGGGTTAGTCCATA
>CAMVHW010000089.1 GCA_947167395.1 uncultured Bacteroidales bacterium | reverse complement strand
AGCCCCACGAAAGGTAATGCACGACAAGGAAATATACATACTTGTACCCACCGAAGATGAGGTGCACTATTATGACCTGCAAGGTCGTTTGAGATTGTAAAAACCGGCAGAATTACTTTGTATTCTGCATTTCCACCAACTTATGATAATAACCGTTCATGGCAAGCAGTTCGTCGTGCTTGCCTTGTTCGACTATCTGTCCTTCGTGCAGAACGCAGATGAGGTCGGCGTTCTTGATGGTGCTAAGGCGGTGAGCCACAACGAGTGTGGTGCGTTTCTGCATAAGGTTTTCCAGTGCGTTCTGCACTAACTGTTCCGATTCGCTGTCGAGAGCGGAAGTGGCTTCGTCGAGAATAAGTATTGGCGGGTTTTTGAGAATTGCTCGTGCTATGGAAATACGCTGTCTTTGTCCTCCGCTGAGTCGGCTGCCTCGGTCACCAATAGAGGTTTGGTAGCCGTCGGGAGTAGCCATAATAAAGTCGTGTGCATTGGCTATGCGTGCAGCGTTCTCCACTGCCTGTTGCCAAGTCATACCGTCAGGAGCAGGCTTGGAGGTGTCAACGCCGAAGGTTATGTTGTTATAGAAAGTGTCATTAAAGAGTATAGCCTCTTGATTGACATTGCCCATTAAGGCTCTGAGATCGTGAGGGCGCACGTCTTTTATGTCTTTGCCGTCAATGGTTATCTTGCCAGCCGTAACGTCGAAGAAACGCGGGAGCAGGTCTGCCATTGTGGTCTTGCCGCTGCCTGACTGACCAACCAATGCCACCATCTTTCCTCGCGGAATGGTACGCGACACGTGTCGGAGCACGGGTATATCAGTTTGGTAAGCAAAGTCGATATTCTCATAGCGTATCTCGTTCTCGAAAGAAGTGAGAGGCAGCGGGTTAGCACTTTCCTTGATGTTGTTTTCCGTATTGAGAATGCGGTCTATTCTCTCCAAGGAAGCCAAACCTCTGCGAATACCGTATGAGGCTCGACTCAAGTCCTTAAAGGGATTGATTATACTATAGAAGATAACCAAGTAGTAGATGAATGAAGCAGCGTCAATGGTGGAGTTGGCATCTAAGATGAGTGTTCCTCCGTACCATAGGAGAATAGCAATCATAACCGTACCGAGAAACTCAGACACGGGGTGCGCCAAGTAGTAGCGTCTATTGATTCGGTTGAAGGTCTTTCGCGTGGCGTTGGCGGCATTGGCAAAGCGTTGACGCAGTTTGTTCTCCGCATTGAAGGCTTTCACCACTCGCAGTCCGCCCAGTGTTTCTTCTATCTGTGTGAGCAGGTCGGCAGTTTGTTCTTGTCCGAGTGTGGAAGAGCGTTTGAGCGACCTCCCTACCCTACCTATCAGCAACCCCATAACAGGCAACAAGATAAGCACAAACAGCGTCAGTCGCCACGATATGACAAACAAAGTGGTCAGATAGATAAGAATCATCAAAGGGTCTTTGAACAGTATGTCGAGCGTGGACATAATAGAACCTTCCACTTCGCCCACATCGTTGGTCATACGCGACATAATGTCGCCTTTCTTCTCTTCCGTAAAGAAACCGATAGGCAGTGATACCACCTTATTATATAGCATTATACGCAGGTCGCGCAATACGCCTGTGCGAATAGGAACCATATAGAAATTGGCAAGCCAAGCGGTCAGGCATTTGAGAAAAGTCATTGAGATAAGAAACAGCCCCAAGAGTACAAGCACATACGTTGTGCCGTGAGTGGTCATCAACTCTTGGAGATAGAAATAGATATTGCTTTTGCAGACTGCTATCAGTTCTTGCAGACTCATACCGCTAACCACAGGTGTATATTGTGTTTGTTCCTCGCTTATGCCGAATAGGAGTTGCAGGACAGGAATGATAGTGGCAAAAGAGAAGAGAGAAAGAACGGTGGAAATCAGGTTGAAGAAGAAATTGAGAGCCACTTTCCATTTATATGGCGGTATGAAGCGTTTGAGAAGTCTGATTATATGCATGTCTTTATATATCTATTCAGTTGGTCGAGCAGGTTCTTGTCGTCCTCTATTTGAGTGGTTATTTCTACAGGGTGTATTTTGCGTAACAGGTCATTGCTCAATTCATAGGTTTGCAGTCGTGCAAAGTCTTTTTCGGTAGTGAAAACCACTTTGGCTTTTTCTGCCGCCGCCTCTATTTGCTTGATGTCTTTTTTTGTGAAGGAGTAATGATCGGGGTAGTTAAGGTGGTTGATATTAGTGAATCGCTTTTTCAAGTGTTGGCAGAGGTATTCAGGTTGTGCTATGCCTGTGAGCAGAACTACGGGGGTATCGTCGGGCAGTCGGTCAATGCTTTTAGGCAAAGGTGTATAAATCATTTTGGAGAAATGCAATGACTGGTATGCCGGTGTATGTAAGCGGGTGATGATGATACGTTTGTCGATAGGTGTCATCGTGTCGGGGCATTTGCTTACGATGATAGCATTGGCTCTTTGACTTTGCCAAGCATAGTCTCTGAGTTGTCCCCACGGTAAGAGGCGGTCGGCAGGGTAGATGTTGTCGGCAGTGGTAAGGAGTATATAGAATCCGCAACGCAGGCGCAGGTATTGGAAGGCATCGTCCAAGAGAATGACATCCAAATCGGGATCGAGTTGGTGGAGTCGTTTGGCTCCCTCCACTCTGTTCTTACAAACGGCTACGGGTATGTCGGGGAACTTGGAGTGGATTTGCATACACTCATCGCCAATGTCTTTTGCGGTTGACTTTCGGTCAGCCAAGACGAAACCTCGACTTTTGCGTTTATACCCACGTGATAACACTGCCACTTTGTATTTAGGCGAGAGCATACGTATGAGCCACTCTATGTGTGGTGTCTTGCCGGTGCCTCCAACGGCAAGATTACCAACACATACGGTTGCCACATCCACCTCGTGAGTCGGCAATAGGTGAATGCTATAAAGGAAATGGCGAATGCCAATGGCTATCGAATAGAGCAACGATAGCGGTGCCAACAATATAGAACGACCGGTATTCAAAATGGAGAATTGAGAATTGAGAATTGAGAATTTATTCAATAGTAGGGAAAGGCATATACATCATTATGCGAGGCTCTTTGCATAGTTCTTTGAGTTGCATAAGTATGCGTTCTTCTTCCGATGATGAATCCAATGCCTCTAACAGTTCGGTCAGGAAATCTTTTTTGTCCGGATAGGAAACAATCTGATAGTCAGTCAGAGAAGCCAGTTCGGCAGCCTTCTCGATAGCACTATTTATATTACCCAGTTCGTCCACCAGCCCTAACTCCACGGCTTTCTCACCTAACCATACACGTCCTTCGCCGATGAGTTTAATAGAGTCTTGCGTAGTGTGTCTTCCTTCGGCGCAGCGGGAAGTGAAGAGGTCGTAACCACGATTGACAACACCCTGTATCAACTCTTTCTGCTCGCTGTTCATTCCGCGATATTGAGCATCGATATTAAGCGTGGAGAAGCGGTTGGTGCTCACGCCGTCAATATCAACACCCACTTTGTCGCGTAATGGACCAAAATTAGGAATCAAACCGAATATACCTATCGAGCCGGTCAGAGTATTCGGTTCGGCATATATATAGTCCGCACCGCATGAGATATAGTATCCTCCGCTGGCAGCATAGTCGCCCATAGACACAACGACCGGCAGTCCTTTCTCGCGCAGAGTTTGTACGGCGTGCCATATCTGCTCGCTGGCATCGGCACTACCACCCGGACTATTAACACGCAGCACAACGGCTTTTACATCGTCATTCTTACGAATCTTGGTAATCTGCTTCACCATCTTGGTGCCTACTATACCATCACCCTCATCGTCGGTTATCTCTCCTTCGGCAATAATAAGGGCTATTTTGTCCTTGGCTTTTACCGCTTTGCGAGGAACGGATGCCAACTGTGAGGTAGTGAGTTTGTTGTAGTCTTTGGTGCCTGTTATATTGATAAGCAGAGAATCAATATCCTCGGTATATATCAAGCGGTCAACCAAGCCGTTCTCAACATAGTTGGCAGCAGGTTGGACACCCATATAGAGGTCGGCATATTGGTTGAGTTGTTGTTGGTCTATATTACGACTTTCAGCCACGCCGTCCAACAGCGTTTGCCACAAACCTTCCACGTATTGCAGTGTTTGTTTGCGGTCGGCTTCGGACATCTCGGTCAGTATATACGGTTCAACGGCTGACTTGAATGTACCTACTTTGACCACCTGCATCTCCACTCCTATCTTGTCCAGCAAGCGTTTGAAGTACATCTTCTGTGCACTCAGTCCGTTCCAGTCGATACTGCCTACGGGGTTAAGATATATAGTGTCAGCCACAGAGGCTATGTAATAGTTGATTTGGCTATATGCCGATGCGTAAGCAATCAGCGGTTTGCCCGACTCTTTGTAGTCGATAAGTGCATCACGCAGTGCCTTGGCAGAAGCAAAACCAATCTGCAATTCACCGCCGTATAGCATTATGCCTTTTATCTTGTCGTTATTCTTGGCAAAGCGGATATTGCTCACAAGGTCGTCCAAACCTACTATCTTAGGACTGCTATAATTAGGTACGTTGTTCATTAGGTCACCAAAGGGGTTATCACCCTGACCTTGTTCAGCCACCTGTCCTTTCATCTGTAGTACATAGACAGTGTTGTCCTCCAATGTTACGGACGAGGAGAACATATCGCCCAACATCAGCCCGAAAATAAACGAGCACACAACATAAATAACAAAGCAGATAATGAATGCTTTGAGGCAGCCACCGCGACGGCGTGGCCTGTCCTCGGTACGTGAAGATTTAGAAAATAAACTCATAACTTATATAATTTGAATGTTTTACGATGGTATGGCGTTATGCCGTGTTCTTGTATTGCTTTATAGTGTTCCCGTGTGGGATAGCCTTTGTTTTTATTCCAAGCATAGAGCGGATATTGCTCGTGCAGGCGGTTCATATAGTCATCGCGATAGGTCTTTGCCAACACCGAGGCTGCGGCTATCGACAGGTATTTAGCGTCCCCTTTGACCACGGTGTCTGCGGGTATGGCAGGAAAGCCGTATGGTTTCCACTTATTGCCATCCACGATGATATGTTGCGGTCGGGTCGTGAGTTGGTCTAATGCTCGGTGCATTGCCAGCAGGGCAGCGTTAAGTATGTTGATGTTGTCTATCTCCTCTGCCGTTACTTCTGCCACTGCCCAACACAGTGCCTCTTCTTCTATTATGGGTCGCAGTGCATAGCGTTGCTGTTCAGTCAGTTGTTTGGAGTCGTTAAGCATTTGCCAAAGCGGACTCAATCGTTTGCGTATAGGCAGTATGACTGCTGCTGCGAATACGCTTCCTGCCAACGGACCGCGACCTGCTTCGTCGCAGCCGGCTTCGAGTATATAAGGTATGTATGCTCGTTTAAGCATTAGGAGATTAGCGTATGTTAAGTATCTTATGTGTCTGTAGCGATAACCGCCAGTGTGGGTGAGTGAGGATATAGTCGGCTGCCTGGCGATTGGTGGTATAGGGTATGCAGGGTTGCAGGTAGTGGTAAGTGGCAGGTATGAGGTCGTATTGTTCTTCTACGCTCTCACCTTTGTACAGCACTTTCAGTTCATCGGCTCGGGCGAGCGTAAGAGGCAGTTGTTTAGGCGAGCAGGTTATCCAGTCTATTCCTTCAGGAAGGGGCAGTAAGCCGTTGGTTTCTATACAAATATAGTATCCGGCTTGGTGCAACAAGTCTATGAGCGGAGTGTCTATTTGCAGAGCGGGTTCGCCTCCTGTCAATATGAGCATACGTTGTTCGCCTTTATTATATAACGACAGACAGTGTTCTGCTATCTCCTTCGCCGTCAATGTCATCTTTACGCTGAAATCGGTATCGCAGAACGAACAACGCATATTACAACCTGCAAAGCGGACAAACACGGCAGGTATGCCGGTATGGTAGCCTTCACCTTGTAGGGAATAGAAGATCTCGCTTATTTGATATGTCTTGTCAGTGTGTTTCAATGTCAGTCTTCGTCTTTCTCGTATATGGCTATGTTGCCGGTGCTTTCTTGTACGCTCACTTTGTAGCAGTTCTCAACGCGGTCGCATATCCACTTTGCCATATTCTCGGCACTGGGATTGATGTCCATCACTTCGTTGATATACTTATGGTCGAAACTGTCTTTCACTATGCGTTTGATTTTGGTAAAGTCGGTTACCATACCGTCTTGATTGAGT
>CAMVHW010000088.1 GCA_947167395.1 uncultured Bacteroidales bacterium | reverse complement strand
TGAACAGGCAGTTGCGCACGGCTGACTTAACGTTGTCCAACAGAACAGCTGACCGAGTAAGTGTGGTGTTGGGATTGGTTATATGGAAGCCGTCCAACAGGAAGCCCACAGTATAGTTATCACCGTCTATTTTGAGTGAATTAAGTCGTGTGGGAGTGGCATTAGGTGAAGCCACACCGGTAGTTATGGAGCGCACGTAATTGACGTAGCGTTGACATTCGGCATTAGTGAACTGATTGGTTGTTGCGTCCACGTAGGCTGTGTCGATAAAGTTGCCGGGCAAACTGCCGAATATATGTACACCGTCACGTGCCTCCACTTCGGTGAGGTCGGTATTGTCGTATGAGCCTTTGACGAAGACGTACGACTTACGTGTTTCCGTGTCGGCATCCTTATTGAGATAGGTGTATAGAGCCGCTACGTCTATGGCTGTTTGCAGTTGTCCTTGTCCGAAGGGTGATTGCCACGATGAGCCGTCGCCGGCAGTGGCGGCAGGCAGGTTAGGCTGAACATAGAGCACACGCTGCATTACAGCCAAGCACTCATAGGCACCGCGTTCCATACCCAAACCGAACAGACGAGGCTTATTATAGAGGTCAAGGTCGGCAGTCAGTCCGCTTATCACTTTGCCTTTCATTCCGTTGGAGCGTGCCCAATAGAGGTTGGTGCCGACAGCCGTTGAGTCGGGATACATAACATAGAAGACTCGATTGCGATAGAGCGTTGTGTCAGCCATATTCATTGTGCGTACAGCGGGGTTGAGTCGGAAACTGCGGCTGCGTCGTTCCTCGGCTGTTGAGGCATTTTCTTTTGGGTCAGCAAAGCAAGGTCCTTCAAACACATCGGAGTTGATAGTGGAGAGCGAGTCGTTATGGTAGGTTTCATCGCCGTTGCGGAAGCAACCCCATACTGCATTATGGGTCATACGACCGGCTATCCCTGTCTTGTTCTTATTGTCTTGACGGTCATAGATGTCGTTACCGAGTTGGAGTTGTACGGTGGTGTCATTAGCGAGGTCGTTGAGCCAAATGATGGAGTTGTGTATCTCGCTGTTGTCTGATTCCAGTTTCAGGTGTCCGTCGTTGAGCGCGAAGGTGGAGTTGACGATAATAACGTCGTTAGGTACTCTGAGCAACTGTTGGTCGTTGCCAACTATGACTTCGCGTCGTTTAGCATAGATGGGGTCGCCGGCGTTGGAGTGGAACAGCGAGTTGACTATGAGAGAAGATCCACCGCCTTGATCTATACGCACGGCTGACGAACGCTCATGGAAGTCTTCGGTGCGTTCGCCGTTATCCATAAAGGTGCAGTTGGATATGGTCAGTTTGGGTAAGGGACGATTAACGCCGTCCACGAGAGCCGAGTCGGGATAGAGGGGCAAGTTGTAGTTAGGAGTGATAACACCGCCTTGGTCTTCATATTGTCTTTGCCAACGATAGTAGATGGCAGCACCGCCTTTGCGGCTCATCATACCGCCTAAGTTGGCACTCGTGTCTGCCTTCATATCCTGCGTGGAGTAGGGGTTGATAAAGGTTATACCGTCAAAGGTAACCGGAATAACCACGCTGTCTCTTGATAATAACTCACCCAACCAGTTGGCTTGTATCTTTTCGCGAGTCATATCTTCGATGACGAAGAGTTGGTTAAGTTGGTCGCGGTTGCCGGTCAAAGGCATTTCGATGACGGTCGGGTTAGCCACAGGGTCGCGTCTGCCTGTTTTCACATCGTAACTATATCCACCGAGGAATGTGAGACTATTAACACCATAGTCGGTATCAGCCATTGCGCTATCGGGCAATAGAGGAGCGAGCGAGTGGGAGTTGATGACGAACGAGCGGCGGTTGTCGTACATAGTGCTTGGAGCAAAATGCTGTTCCGCATCACCGAGCAAACAGATGTATTTATCGTGATCGTTATGCGACGAGAGCAGTGTCTCTATGGCCCATTGCAAGTCGGTGGTCGGTGTTTCCCAAGTCAGACCGGTCTGATTGCGACCTTTGGCTTTGGTGGCTACCCACATAGTGTCTATCTCATTACCCTTGATGTCTAACGATACATACTGATATTCATATACGCCGATGTCGATATACACATCTTCCATACGCAGACGCGGGTTGGAGGATATGCGGTACATATATCCTGTCGTTTCCTCATCGCCGTTGGAGCGTGAGTACTCCATATATTTATCGTTGGCGATAGGCATGTGCGATGAGTTCTCCGACAGGTGTTTGGCATATTGCGCAGCGTAGTTATAGAGAGCCGAAGTGGGATAGTCGCTGAATTGAGCCACGGGCAGTCCGTATATGGGTATGACATCAGTGAGCGAGGCTTCGGGGTTGAAGGTTCGTGCAAAGGCGAGTGCAGCCTCTTGGGTTGCAAATGGGTCAGTGTTGCTATATTTGGTTATATAGTGAGATATTGGTCTTGTTACGTTTTGCTTGAGGTGTCCCCATCCTTGGTCGGTGGTGGTGTTCATACGGTTGATGAGCCAGTCGGAGTTCTGCATATAGCCGTCCAGTCCGGCTACCATTGAAGGCTGCTTGAAGTTAGGTCCGTCAGCCGCATTATTATTAGGATTGATATTCACATTATTGTTACCTTTGAGGTAACTGAACAGGTCGCTAAGGTCTTCCATCCACTCGTCGTTCATATCTTTCTTTTGTTTGACGGATGACTGACGCGAGTCGGTGTATGCGCGTTGTTCTTCGCGTGTCATAAGATAGCCGTCTTTGGTGGGGCGCATAGCCGTTGGACCGTATTCGTTGCGATAGGCGCAGAAATAGAGTCCTTCCATCTTGTCAGCCTGCAAGCGCAACTCCTGCAACTTGTCGGTTACAGCAACGTTGAATGTGTCGAAATCGGCTGAATAGACACGGTACAGACTATCATAGTCGTGGAAGATTTTTTCGTATTTTATCCATTCGTTTTTGTCATAGTGGAATATCCCTTTGCGTGAAGGTTTGTATTTAGTGTTGAAAGCCGCTATTTGTGCAGCCGTCGGGGCCTCTTTGTAAGGGAGTTGGTCAAGGCTCTCCACCTCAAACACCTCGTTGCCCCAGAAGATGGAGTTGAAGGCAAATTGCATACTGTCGGCAGTGGAGTACTGATTATTGGCTTTGAAATTGTATATGGCGGGATATGCCACAGCCTTATTACGCACGAAGTGGCAGTTGGCTACTCGTGTCTTTGAGTCAACAGCCACCGAGAGTACGCCTCCGAAGCCCTGACGCGAGTCGGCATCGGGTATATACTCTCTGCCTGTAATAGTGATGGGATACATACCTCGACGAGCCTCGTTATTGTCGAACAGCGTATTGACCACTTCGCAATAAGCGTTGGTGGCTATACAGCCGCCTGCCGTCCAAGGTATATACTGTTGGTCGCGCTTGGTCATAGGACCTTGGGAGTAGTTCTGGGTGAAGTGGGAACTATATACGTATATGCTGCCGTTGGAATAGAGTGCGCCGCCGTTGCCTGCCATATTGTTTTGGAACTTGGTATTGCTTATTATGATTGGCAGGTTGTAGCGTGCAGGTTCGGTTACGTTAGGGATACCCTCTTCGTCCATATTATCGAAGTCCTCCATCCAGTTACCGTCAACGAATATACCTCCGCCTCGGAAATAAGTCTTCGTGTTATATTGGTGTGAAACAGCGTCTAAAGAGTCAATACGATTGGCATAACCGCCGGTTATTTGAATACCGTCAATTATGATGGCTCGTGCTGCCAATGACTGCTGACACTCTTCCTCAAAATGGTTGATGTCATTGGAAGCAATCGGATTGGTTAGTATCTTCTCTCCGTTACGCCAGTCAGCCGAGGCGTTCTCTGTGCGATACTTGAGCGGTTGGGGACCTGTGGCGGTGGAGTCGGCGTGGATAGTGATGACGTGATATACATTGGTGAACGCCTCGCCCGATACCACATTTCCTGACAAAACAGTCTGACGCTCAAACTCCCACGGCTCGATGACGGAGTTCATATTATAGTCGCTCATAGGTCGGTGGCGACTGTCGCAAAGAAGTATGCTGTCAGCCAAAGCAAAGTCCAAGGTGTAGCCCGTGCCCGGTACAACCACGTTGGTGCTGCCTATGACGGTGTTGGTATATCTGTCTTCGTAGCCTGCTTGACAGTAGTTATGTCCTGCCAACTGCGAGTTGATACCGCCTACTAATGTTACTGCTTCGGGAATGAGGAAAGTGTTGTTACGCACTTGGTCTTGTGAGCCGTAGGCGTTGTGGTAGGGGTAGAAAGTGCCTTGCTCAACATATACCTCAAAGCGCACATTACGGTATTTGGCAGGGTCTTTCTTGCGTGCTGCCACTATATAGTCGAAGGCATCGCCGAGACGGTGGAAAGGATTGAGCGTACAGGAACCCAACTGGCGATACATATTGGAAATGTCATCGGTGTTGGTATTGTCTTGCAATGCACGGGCGGCGGCTGAATTGAGCATCTCGGTATGCATCACATACAGGCGACGCATTACGTACTTCTCGTCCACGTTAATCTCGTAAGTCTTATTGATGGCTCGTGCGCCTATCTCGATGAAGTCGTTGTTCTTAACCACAAATGTGTCCGTTCCCCAAGTGTAGCCGCGCTCAACGTGAGGTTGAACCCACTGTGCTCTATTTACACCGGCTATATCCACGGTGTCCAAGGTAGTGTATATAGATCGTGTCTTTTGCCATTCGTTGTAGGTCATACCGGCGCGTGAGAGAGTGGAGGACATCTCAATAGGGTAATAGAGCAACTCGTCAAACGGGTCTTGGTGGTCCCAACGCACACCCTCTGTCTCCAACGGCGAGAGGTCTATGTTGCCCTGACCTTCTAATCGGCGCGACTCGACGGCACAGAAGACAAACGGATAGTCGGTGTCTAAACTCGTGCGACTGAAGAGACCCGATACGTTGGCATAGTCGTTGGCTGTGTTATGCCAGATGACTGACGAATTGACGCGAGCGTAGGTGTTGTGGAACCACATACCGCCGGCTGTGGTAGTAGCCGTGTTCTGACAGATGGTGGTGGCAAAGATATGCGCTAATGAGTCGGTATTGACAGGTGTTTCCACATATATGCCTCCGCCTACTTCGGCATTGTTGTATCTCACTATCGTTCCGCTGACGAGGGCATAGGGTTTGAGGTACAGACCACCACCGTTGCCTTTGGCTTCGTTATTCTGCACCACGCAGTTGCTTATATGTGCGTAGTCGGTTACCACCGCTCCTGCACCTATTCGGTCCACCTCGTCCGGTGAGTTGGCTTGACCGTCTTCTATAAACAGTCCGTCCAATACGGCACGGTGAGCCTCTGCGTCATTGAGCGATGAGAGGGCAGCCAACTGCTCGCCGTCGTCTATGGTGTTCTCATTGACATCATAGAGATTGTTGGTGAAAGTAACGACGTGGAAGCACTGACCGTCTGCGCCTGTGCTTGACACTATCTTACCCGACAGAACCGTTCTGTAGGTCAGCGGGTCGCGTTCGTCCACTACGTGCGCACCCTCCGTGTTTCCTGCCACAGTGTTGCCTGCTGCGTCCTCATAGTGATAGAAATAGGGCGAGTAGCCGCCGCGTATCTGCACTCCGTGAGGAATGATGAAGGAGTAGTCCAACGAGTTGTCCTGATAATTGGCAAAGCCGTGTTTGGTGGAGCGTGTGGGTGTGTACCAATCGGCATATTCGCTGCCGGTGGCAGCATCGGTGTTGTCGCCTTCCAACCTTACCTCCACAGTCCACGACTTGTCGGGCTTACCCGCTTGTGCTGTTGTTCTTACGGTAGAGTAGCGACTCTCGGTCATCAGTGAGTACTTATATCGTCCTGCTGCGTCAATCACTTGTTGCATTTTCTGCTTGCAGGCTGCGTTATAGGGGGACGAGGCTGAAGCGTCACCACCCGGAGCATTGTAGCAGACGTAGTAAATAGCCTTTCCCGGGTGAGTAGTTGTGTCGGGCTTGATGGCAAAGGCAGCATTGAACTCGTACGCACCTATATCCACCTGACAGTCCTGAACACGTTTGGCGAACGCTACATCGTTCTGCGGCAATTCTGTGGCCAATACCGTCTGGTAAACATACATCTTCTTAATATCGGCATCAGAAATGTTTTTATGCCGCAAGGCCGTATAGAACTCTCCGGCAAACTCTTCTGTACCTTTGTTGACACAAGGCACATCGTCGCGCAGACGGAAGTCATTGAGCGAAGCCGCACGCCCTTCCACATAGTTGCCGTTCTCATCGAAGTCCGCAGCAAAAGGCGTATTGTCTGCCGAAGGAGCAACACCGTTGAGGGGCCAATCCGTCCCCTTTATATGTTGGTGAATGAAACAACAGTGGAATTTGCCAAC
>CAMVHW010000087.1 GCA_947167395.1 uncultured Bacteroidales bacterium | reverse complement strand
TTCCAATGCTTGTGACGCTGTTGGGAATGGTTACGGAGGTTAAACTGCTGCAACCCTCGAAAGCACTCCATCCAATGCTTGTGACGCTGTTGGGAATGGTTACGGAGTTCAAACCGCTGCAACCAGAGAAAGCATAGTTTCCAATGCTTGTGACGCTGTTGGGAATGGTTACGGAGGTTAAACTGCTGCAACCAGGGAAAGCATAGTTTCCAATGCTTGTGACACCATCGGAAATGACAACGGAAATTATTTCACTTCTATATTCTGAATACCACGGAGCAGGATTGTAATCAGGATTGTAATAATTATTGTAATAATATTCATTATCATAATTCTCCATTTCCCCGATACCGCTGATGGTGAGGGTACCATCACTGAGCGTCCACGTTAGGTTGTCGCCGCAGATGCCGGATTGGGCGATAAGGGTTCCTACGCTTGCGGCAAGAGCAAGGAAGATAGTAAGAAGTTTTTGTTTCATAAATGTTTTGATGTTTTGGTTAATAATTTGGGTTGTTTTGGTCTTTTTCAATGCATAAACAAATAAAAGCGTGAATGTTATCCATGCTTATTCTCCATCGTAAGGTTCTGGTAATACCTATGTACAAGAATAAACAATAACG
The DNA here is from genome assembly GCA_947167395.1 of uncultured Bacteroidales bacterium. Classification (GTDB taxonomy): domain Bacteria; phylum Bacteroidota; class Bacteroidia; order Bacteroidales; family Paludibacteraceae; genus Colicola. The sequence goes on along the minus strand of CAMVHW010000087.1, from coordinate 5,799 downwards.
CCCACGCCGATACGTACTACACGCCGCATCAGCGTGTGAATATACATATCCGAGGACATCTGCCGCACTATCTTGTCTTGGGTGTGTGAAATTTTGCAGGATTTCAAGTTTCCAAAACAAGCGTCAATAAACGCCTTTTTATTATGCCTTCGTTTTTATACAGCCTTTTAGGTCTTGCTGTTTTTACCTGTTGCCGTACATATCTTCGTAGTACTTCTCGTATTCGCCGGAGGTGATATTGTCCATCCACGCTTGGTTATTCAGATACCAATCGACGGTACGTTCTATACCTTCTTCAAACTGGAGACTGGGTTCCCATCCTAACTCGCGTTGCAGTTTGCGCGAGTCGATAGCATAACGAAGGTCGTGTCCGGCACGGTCGGTTACGTAGGTAATCAGGCTCTCGTCCTCACCTTTCTTCCGTCCTAACTTACGGTCAACAGTTTCGATAAGCAGGTGGATGATGTCAATGTTTTTCCACTCATTGAATCCGCCGATGTTGTATGTTTCAGCCGTCTTGCCTTGGTGGAAGATAAGGTCGATGGCTCTTGCGTGGTCTTCCACATAGAGCCAGTCACGAACGTTCCCGCCCTTGCCATAGACAGGAAGGGGTTTGCGGTGGCGGATATTATTGATAAAGAGCGGGATGAGTTTCTCGGGGAACTGGTAAGGACCATAGTTATTTGAGCAGTTGGTAACGATAGTGGGCATACCATAAGTGTCGTGGAAAGCCCGCACGAAATGGTCACTGCTTGCTTTGGCAGCCGAATAAGGGCTATGAGGGTTGTACTTCAAGTCCTCTGTAAAGAACTTGGTGCCATAGGCGTGGTGGTGAGCCGAAGATGCCTTCGTGGTGAAAGGCGATTCGATACCTTCGGGATTAGTCATCTCCAACGCGCCATAAACTTCGTCCGTGGATATATGATAGAAGCGTTTGCCTTCATATTTCTCAGGCAGCGACTCCCAATAGAGTTTGGCTGCTTGCAGAAGACTGATAGTACCAAGAATGTTGGTTGTGGCAAAACCCACAGGGTCTTTGATACTACGGTCCACATGACTCTCGGCTGCGAGATGAATAATACCATCCACTCGCTCTTCTTTCATAAGCGAGAGGATGGTATTGGTGTCGCATATATTTGCCCTGACAAAACGATAATTAGGTTTATTCTCTATGTCGCGCAGATTATTCAGGTTGCCCGCATAGGTTAATAAGTCCACGTTGATAATGCGATATTCGGGGTATTTATTCACCATCAGGCGAACTACATGGCTGCCGATGAATCCCGCGCCGCCGGTTATGATAATACTGCGTTTCATAGTATAATTGTCGTTTTAGTTGGTTATTTATCGAATTTAGTGTTTCTCATATCTCCGCTCTTGAGCAGTTCTTCGTGCATAGCGAAAGCCAAAGAGAGATTATGCGGTGTATGTGCTTTCTTGCAGTGGTTCAGATAGTCACGCATCATCTCCTTGTACATCGGATGAACGCAATTTTCAATGATGGTCTCGGCTCTTTGTATCGGGCTCTTGCCGCGCAAGTCGGCTATACCCTGTTCGGTAATCAGCACCTTGACGCTATGCTCGGAGTGGTCAACGTGGCTGACCATAGGTACGATACTGGAAATAGCACCGTCTTTGGCAACAGAAGGAGTGGTATAGATACTTACGTAAGCATTACGCGTGAAGTCGCCGCTACCGCCTATACCATTCATCATCTTGGTGCCGCATATATGTGTGGAGTTGATATTACCATAGATGTCAGCCTCAATAGCGGTATTGATAGTTATCAGACCCAAGCGTCGTGCCACTTCGGGGTTATTGCTCAACTCTTGCGGACGGAGAACGATCTTGCTGCGGAAGAAGTCCATGTGGTCCAGTATGTCTTGCAGTTTGTCGGCACCGATAGTTAGTGAGCATCCGGAAGCGAACTTAACTCGACCTTCTTTCATCAGACCGATGACACTGTCTTGAATAACCTCGGTGTACATCTCAAATGGCGGAATGTCTTTGTTCTCACCCAACGCACCCAAAACGGCATTGGCTATATTACCCACACCTGACTGAATAGGCAGGAATGACTTGGGCATACGACCTTCCTTCATCTCTGTTTCGAGGAAGAGAGCCACGTTATTACCTATGCGCATTGTCGTTTCGTCCGGTTCGGTGAACTTACCCACTTCGTTAGGACGGTGAGTGCGAACGACAGCCACGATTTTCTTCGGGTCAACCTTAATGCAGTCGGCACCTATACGATCGCTGACGTGATAGATAGGTATCTCGCGACGAACAGGCGGGTCGGCAGGTTCGTAAATATCGTGCATACCACGCATAGTGGCAGGCATAGCCTCGTTCAGTTCCACGATGATGATGTCAGCCATACGGCAGAACGTGGGAGCATTGCCCACGCCGGCGGTAGGAACTATTTCGCCGTCTTCGGTTACTTGACAAGCCTCAATGATAGCCACATTAGGACGCGGCATAAAGCCGTAACGCAGGTCTTGTGCTATCTCCGAGAGGTGCATATCAAAATAGTGTGTCTCTTGTGCGTTAAGTTCATTGCGCAGGTCTTTGGAAGACTGATAAGGTGAGCGGAAACTGATGGCGTGAGCACGAGCCAATTCGCCATCGCAACTATCGCCCGTACTGGCACCTGTATAAACACCAATCTTAAACTCTTCTCCGCGCTCGTGCAATGATTGAGCCTTGTGGGCAATAGCAGTGGGAACTTCTTTCGGTGCGCCGGCAGGAGTGAAACCTCCCATACCTACAACGTCACCATTCTTTACAACCTCGGCAGCCTCGGCTGCACTCATAAAAGGTAAAGCCATATAAATATATTTTTATAAATCGTTTAAGTTATTTTTTGACCAAAAGTGCGCAAAAGTAAAGCCTTTTTTGCCTTAAACAAAAAGATTTTGTTTTTCAGTCAAAAAATTAGCATACTTTTGTCCTCGTCTAACATACTGAACTTATGATACAAGCCACCGATATACACAAGCGTTTCGGCTCTTTGGAGGTACTCAAAGGCGTTAATCTTACCGTCAATAAGGGTGAGATAGTAGCCATAGTAGGCAAAAGCGGAGCTGGCAAAACGACATTGCTGCAAATACTCGGCAGCCTGCTTCAGCCCGACGAAGGACAAGTCTGCATAGCCGGCACAAACATCAATACTCTTAATGACAAGCAGTTGGCTCAATTCCGCAACCGACATATAGGTTTTATCTTCCAGCAGCACCAACTCCTGCCTGAGTTTACCGCCATTGAGAACGTTATGATGCCGGCATTGATAGGCGGAGTTAAGCACCACGAAGCGCAGGAGCGGGCTTTTAGTCTGTTGCAGCAGTTTGACCTATCGGCTCGCGCCGACCATAAGCCCAACCAACTCTCCGGCGGTGAGCAACAACGCGTGTCTGCAGCACGAGCCATAATGATGTCGCCGGACATAATACTTGCCGATGAACCCACAGGCAGCCTCGACGAAGTGAACAAGAAAGCCCTGCACGCCCTACTGCTGGACCTTCGCAGTCGCTTCAACCAGACACTCGTCATAGTAACTCACGACAAAGACCTTGCCGCCATTGCCGACCGCTCACTCCTTATGCAAGACGGCTTAATCAAGTAACTCTATGCGTAAATACCTTCTACTCCTTCCTCTTATCTTAATCAGTTGCCACAACTCCCGTCGTTATTTCCCGCGTGACGTACAGAACGCTGATATTCACCTTATTCGCTTTGACTCGGCATTGCTCTCACCTAACGACACTTCCATAGAAAACCATATACAGTCCCTTTATCGCGACTACCCCGACTTTATGACTGTATATGTGGAAGATATACTCGGTTTTCCGTCCTACGACACGGCTGCTTTGGTTAAGGCTCTGCCGCAGTTTCTCAACGACACCATATACGGCTTCAAAGCCACTAACCAACGTGAGCAAGAGATGTTTCGTTCGGTTAAGGATATAGAGAAGGATCTTTCGCGTGCTTTTGGCAGGGTGAATTGGTTGTATCCTGAATGGGAGACGCCCATTCTCTACCTGTACGTATCAGGTTTTCAGGCTGCTATACATTTTGTGGAAGACGGCATAGCCATAGGAGCGGATATGTATCTCGGTAGCGACTACCCCTTCTATAATCGCGTTGTTCATCAGTACCAGTTGCAAACGATGCGCAAAGAGTGTATTCCTGTCGATGTGGTCAGTGCGTGGTTGTTCAGTCATATACCCTATACGAGCACCAAGAACCGTCTGTTAGAGCAGATGATTTATCGTGGCAAGATTATGTACCTGCTTGCTTGTATCTTTGACAACCTACCTCAATACGAGGTTATGGGTTATACCAAAGAGCAGTGGGACTGGTGCGTCTATTACGAGAAAGCCATCTGGAACAGAATGATGGACAAGCGCGACTTGTTCAGGACCGAGCAACGCGTCATCACGTCATATCTCAACGAAGGACCTTTCACTTCGGAGATAACCCAAGACTCGCCGGGCAGAGTCGGCACATGGGTAGGATGGCGCATAGTGGAGAGTTATATGCTTAATAATGAAGACGTAACTCTACAAGAGTTAATGAAAAATGGCGATGCTCAAATGATACTTGAGCAAAGCCATTACAAACCTTGAAATAATATCTTCAAGTCTTATCTTACGCGTTCGCAGTAACTGCCGTCACGTGTATCAACGCGAATAATCTCACCTTCGTTAATAAAGAGAGGCACACGAATCTCAGCACCTGTTTCCAGTTTGGCAGGTTTGAGAGTATTGGTTGCCGTATCACCTTTCAGTCCGGGTTCGGTATAAACCACAGCCAACTCAACCTTGGTAGGCAGTTCGGCAAAGAGGATAGTGTCGGTGGAAGCGTCGCTGACAACATCGCATACTAAACCTTCCTTCAAGAAATCAACACCGGTAATCAGGTCGTGAGCGATAGGCACTTGCTCGTAGGTCTCTTGATTCATAAAGATATAGTCTTGTCCATCGGCATAGAGGTATTGGTAGGGACGGCGTTCAACACGTACATCTTCCAGTTTCTCACCGATATTGAAACGACGCTCCAAAACGCGACCATCAACCACATCCTTGAACTTAACACGCATAATGGTGTTGCCCTTACCGGGTTTAACATGCAAAAATTCTATAACAAAATACAGACGGCCGTCCATACGGATACATACGCCGTTCTTAATGTCTTGTGAGTTAATCATACAGAGTTATGTTTTGGTTTATGTTTGCTATTATTTGCCTGCTGCCTGAAAGTCTTTTACAGCCTGACCTAATTGAGCCGCCAATGTACCCCAACGAGTAACTTGCGGTTGCGTCATTTGGTCTTTCAGCCCGTTCAGTTGCTCACCTACGCTATTGGCATTTTGCAGTAACTGCGTTGTTTCGGCAATAGCAGCTGCCTGCGTAAGAGCATCACCTGAACGCAACTTCTTATAGGCAGTGATATACTTACCTATGTACTGCTCATAGAGGTCGAGCAGATTATCGATTTTGGTTATTACATTTGAGGTTGATTGAAGGGCGGTTGAGGAGGCTTGGGTAGTTGTATCCACCACTGTACTCTTTTGCGAACCGCAAGACGTTGCACCTATACAAATGGCAACCAAAAGAATAGATAGAGTCTTTTTCATAATGTTAATAAATGCTTTTTTTTGACCCGCAAAAGTAATATATTTTTCGCTACTAACTACAAACATACATTACAAAAATTATCTTACCACCCATTTCTTCACTTCTTCTTCGCCTTCGTTGGTGAGGAATCTTATTAGGTAAGTGCCGTCGGCAGCGGTGGGAG
>CAMVHW010000086.1 GCA_947167395.1 uncultured Bacteroidales bacterium | reverse complement strand
GTAAGCAAACGCTGATAAAATTCCCGCAACTCACGCTGCTCGTTACTCAGGTTCTTACCATCAAACTTACCCTTATTAGCCCAAGCCTGAATAGACTTAATGCCCCAGTAATCAAAGATACTGCTGCGACCATCCATACCCGAAAAACCTTCGTTGTCCATACCGGTCTCACCTAACTCCTGACCGGCATATATAAGTACAGGATTCACTCCCAAGGTGGCGGCTATCGTCATCGCAGGCTCTGCCCATAAACCACTGCCGCAGAAAAAACCGGAAGCCAAACGCTGCTCATCATGATTTTCAAGGAAATATACCATATGATCACGTATATCTTCTACGGCTTGCCACTGCTGTGTAATTCCCGACGCAGGCCAATCCTTGCTCGTGACACCACGTAAATACTCATACATACCTACCTTATCATACAAGTAGTCGAACCCTGCCTCTAAATAAGCACGATACAGATGAGGCTGATAACATTCGCCTATGAATTGTATATCTGGATAGTGACCCTTTATGGAAGCAAATGCCCAACGGAAAAACTCAACAGGTACCATCTCTGCCATATCCACGCGGAATGAATCCACACCCTTCTGCGCCCAAAATAGCAATATGTCGTGCATCTTGTACCATGTGTCAGGAATAGGATTAAACTGCTTCTCCTTACCACCTGAATAGTGCACACCATAGTTCAACTTAATCGTCTCATACCAATCATTTTCTGACGGATGAGCAGTGAAACAATCATTACCCGTTACGCGAGCAGGCATCTCACTATAACCCTCAATGGCAAAAGTAGGACTAAAAGCCTCACCGGGAAGATAGTAAAAATTATTCAGAGGCGAGAATGCCCAAGCAGGATTGTCGTCCTCACCTAAATCTTTTACTCCTTCCGGTTTGCACAACGATTTGTATTCGCGAGCAACATGATTGGGAATAAAATCCATAATAACCTTCAATCCCGCCTTGTGCGTTCGGCGAATAAGACTCTCATATTCAGCCATTCGCTTATCTGTATTTACCGCCAAATCAGGATCGACATCATAATAGTCCGTTATGGCATACGGACTGCCCGCCTTACCCTTCGTTATCGAAGGATTATTATATTCGGCTGTCGCATGCCTAATCACACCCGTATACCATATATGGGTCGCACCCAAATCACGAATCGACTGCAGTGCCTTTGCATTTATACCTGCAAAAGTACCACAACCGTTCTCCTCGCGAGTGCCATTGCGCTTGCGAGTCTCGTTATAATTGGTAAATGTACGAGGAAAAACTTGATAGATAATAGGTTTCATACCTTATAGGGCTTTAACCAACGACTCCGTATCGGTTGCTATCATCAACTCTTCGTCGGTCGGAATGACGCATACGGTTACCTTGCTGTCAGGGGTAGAGATAACTATCTCCTCACCACGACTCTTGCGGCTCTTCTCCTCGTCAATCTTAACTCCTAAATAATTGAAACCCTTCGCAATCTCGGTTCTGATATATGTGTCGTTCTCACCTATACCACCGGTGAATACCAATATATCAATACCATCCATCGCTGCTGCATAGGCACCTATGTATTTCTTTACACGATATATAAACATCTTACGAGCCAAGTCTGCACGCTTGTTGCCTTCCTTGATGGCTGCCTCTATATCACGAGCATCACTGCTAACTCCGCTTACTCCTAACAAGCCGGACTTCTTATTTACCAAATTGGAGAACTCAGCAGTCGTCAAATGCTCCTTGTCCATAATATATGTGGCTGCACCAAGATCTAAATCACCGGCACGAGTACCCATCATCAAACCCTCAATAGGAGTCAACCCCATACTCGTATCTACCGACTTGCCATCCATAACCGCTGCACAACTGCCGCCATTACCTATATGAGCCGTTACAATCTTCTTGCCCTCAGGACTGACACCCAAGAACTCACATACACGCTTGCTTACATAACGATGACTCGTGCCGTGAAAACCGTAACGACGAATGGCATATTTCTCATACATCTCGTAGGGTAGGGCATACATATATGCATAATCAGGCATAGTCTGATGGAAGGCTGTGTCAAATACTCCTACCTGAGGAACACCGGGTAAGGTCTTCTCTATTGCCTCTATTCCTTTTAAGTTGGCGGGATTATGCAGAGGTGCCAAATCTGAACACTTGACGACCATAGACTTAACCTCATCAGTGATAACTACCGACGAAGCAAACTGCTCTCCGCCATGTACCACACGATGACCTACTGCATCTATCTCTTTCAAACTCTTCAGACAACCTATCTTCGCATCTATTAAGGTGTCTAAAATCAACTGAATACCAATGGTATGCTCAGGCATCTCTTTCTCTATTTTCACCTTCTCACCATTGGGCAACTTTACCTGAAGAAATGAATCCTTCAAACCTATCTTCTCAACGCCACCCTGCGCCATAACAGAGCGGTCTGACATATCAAACAACTTGTACTTAATCGACGACGAACCGCAGTTCAATACTAAAATTTTCATAAGATTTAATAATTTAATGAATTACTGCTTTGAGGAATAAATATTCTCAATTCTCAATTCTCATCATCCCATTGCTTGGTTGGCAGTGATGATTACCATTTGTACAATGTCTTGTACCTTACATCCGCGACTCAAATCATTAACAGGGGCTGCTATACCTTGTAAAATAGGACCTACGGCATCTGCACCCGAAAAACGCTCTACAAGTTTATAACCAATGTTACCTGCCTGCAAATCAGGGAATACCAATACATTCGCTTTGCCTGCCACCGGACTTCCCGGAGCCTTGCTCGCACCTACCTTTTCCACTAATGCCGCATCAGCCTGTAACTCACCATCCAACTGCAAATCAGGTGCCAACTCCTTCGCAATACGTGTTGCCTCAGTTACCTTGTCTATCAATTCGTGTTTTGCACTGCCCTTGGTCGAGAACGACAACATAGCCACGCGAGGCTCTATACCAGCTATCGTGCGAGCCGTTTCTGCTGTACTAATCGCTATCTGTGCCAATTCCTGTGCATTGGGACAAGGATTAACAGCACAATCGGCAAAAATCAAAAAACCATCCTCACCCAGTTGCTTGGCAGGAGTAAACATAAGGAATGCACCACTCACAATACTTACTCCGGGCTTGGTCTTAAGTATCTGAAAAGCAGGACGAATAGTATCGGCTGTCGTTCCCCTCGCACCTGCCAACTCACCATCGGCATCTCCGTTCTTAATCATCAAACAACCTAAATACAAAGGATCCATAGCCTTCTTCTTTGCCTCCTCTTCGGTCATACCCTTTGCTTTACGCAACTCAAATAATAAATGAGCATACTCTGACATCTTGTCGTTTGTAGCCGGATCAAATATGGTCGCCTCCTTTATATACTCATAACCATTCTCCTTCGCCATCCCCTCTATGCGTTCACGGCTGCCTATCAAAATTAAACGAGCCACCTTATCTCTTAACAAGATATTGGCAGCCTCTAATGTACGTGGTTCATCGCCCTCCGGCAATACAATGCGTTGCGGATTTTGCTTGGCACGCTCAAGCATCTTTGCTAAAATATCCATAACAATAATATTAAAATTGATAATTCATTCGATTCTTTGAGCCGCAAAAATATCTGCATTATCAACTCTATACAACAAAAATGATTTTTTTTGCGTTTTTTTCGTATAAAATTTTGTCAGTCCAAAAACATACTATATTTTTGCACCCTGAAAACGAGAAAAAAAGACATTAAAAGGCTTTATGCATTCTTCTAAACAACTCCTATTTGTATTACCTATGCTGCTTTTCAGTATTGCTTTGTTTGCGCAACAGCCTGAAAAGTCAGCACCTATTATATATACTTCATTGGAGGGGGAGAATATGTATGCTGCTAATTCGTCCGAAAAGGAATCGAAAGCAGATACAACAGCGCAGGATTCAGTTAAGGCAAAAGGTGCACACCCGTTTTTTAAGGAGTATCCAGTTGTTCCTGTGAAATCTTTTTGGTCTTTATATTTTGCTGCCGGTGTGAATTTGTATGATGGCGACTTTACCTCCGAGAAAAAGCATGCTTTCTTTTTGCCGACTTTGTCGATAGGTGCTAGCTGTCATTTTACCAATACATGGGGGCTTGGTTTGGAGTATAAATTCCGTAATTATAGAGTGTTTGGTGCTAAGGGGCATGCATCTACTTTATTAAAAGGACGTAGTCATCAAGCAAATGCGTATTTGACCCTTGATATATTTAACTGCTTTATGCCTCATTTGACTCGCAAGATTTTTGCATTGGATCTTATTCTTGGTGGAGGTGTGTTCTGGTATAAGAATGACATCTATTATCCTAACGAGTACAAGGCAGACCTTTATCGCGACTTTGTTTACCAACAGCATACGCTCGAACAGCAGCCAATGGCTGATGATAAGTTCAGGTGCTTCGGTATGTTTATGGGCGGTATGAGTTTTGAATGGAATGTGAGTCGTAGTCTTGAGTTGGGCGTTCGCGCAATTTATAACTACTCTACTTCTGATCAATGGGACGGACGTTTACGTGGTAATAATAACGATGCTGCCCTTGATATGGAGTTCTTGCTACGTTATAAGATTGACGCAATTCATAAATCCAATACACGTAACTTCCGTAGCGACGAAGCATTGGCTACAATGGTGGCTATGGGTGATGGAACACCTAAAAAGAACGGTGTTGAAGAAGATCAAGAGTCGCAAGTTATCCTTCCTGATACCGTATATGTTTACCAACGAGATACCTTATTCGTAATCAATCGCGGAGCAAATGGTGTAGGAAAACAGACAGGTACTATTCCCGGAGGTTATGACGAATCGGATGTTATTCCTAACGCTCATTACTACTACGTGGTATATTTCGACAATGATGATCCTAACCTTGATGCAATGGCTAAACTCATTGTACAAGAAGCGGCAATGAGAATTCAAGAACGCAGAGATGAATACGCACTCATTATTGGCTCTTGCGATAATACCGGTGCCGTCGAATACAATAAGTGGCTTGCAGTAACACGTGCACATAATGTTGCTAATGAAATGGTTGAAGGTTATGGCGTTAGTAAAGACAAGATTCATACAGTCGGTCGAGGTATAATGATAGACAACCGTCCCGAAGGATCATTTCGTCCTAACCGCCGTGTAGAAATCCACTTGCTGAAAAAGGCTGAATTTGAACAAGCAATTCAAGTCTATAAAGAATTTGAAGGCAATAAGTCTGTAAAGAAAGGTTCTGCAGTAAGACATAAAGAAGATAGTGAAAAGTTGATGCAACGTATTAACGTTAAGATAACTGTACCGGAAGACTTGAATATCGCTGACGGTGACCAAATAACGGTTCGTCATAATACAACTCTGCAACGCCTTGCACAAAAATACTATGGTAATAATAACTGTTGGATTTATCTCTATCTCGCTAATGGTGAAACAGTAACAATACCGGACCAAGTGGTGGAAAATACAACAATCTTATTACCACACTTAACAGATAAACAACGTATGGTAACTACTTCTGAAGTAACTAATCTTTTGAGACAGTACGTTGAATATAAATAATTTGTTAATTTGTTTTGTTAGAAAAGTAAATACAATACAATAAAGAGAAAACATTTTGTTAAACTCTTGGGTCTCTTAGCTCAGTTGGTTAGTAGCACCTGACTCATAATCAGGGGGTCGTAGGTTCAAGCCCTACAGAGACCACAAAAAATCGAGAAGCATTATCAACTTCTCGATTTTTTGTAAAGATTATGCATAATTGCATAACTGCATAATTGTATAATTGTATAATTGTATAATTGTATAATTATTCTCGTCTATACCTTGACTTTTTTTATTACCACCTCATTTCACTTGTTATTTTTTCGTCATAAATCAATGAAACCCGCAATTGACTATATTCAGCAATGTTTCAGCGATTATAATCGCCTGTATTTCAATAATCAACTTCCTATTATCCCTATTGTTCTTTCTAATGCGAAGACATTTATGGGACAACTGTCTTATCGCATTCGCCGCCCCTTTCTTGCAAAAAATGAGTATTATGATTTCCGATTAAAGATTAGTCAGCAATTTGATTATGACGAGCAAGAACTGAAAGATACCATACTTCACGAGATGATTCATTATTATATTGCCTATAATAATATAAACGATACATCAACTCATGGTCGTGTATTCAGAAACATAATGAACGACTTGAATACTAAATATGGGCATCATATTACTATTTCTCATAAATCTACTTTAGAAGAACGTCTTCGTTTAGCCGGCACTAAACCGACTAAACGCGTTTTTGCAGTGATTGAACTGACTAACGGAAAAACGTGCATTAAAGTGGTTTCTCGTTCTGTACATCATATTAAAGAGATGAGTCGCAGATTGGATAGGGCTCAACAAGTCCTGTCATATAAATGGTATTTTTCAACTGAGACTTTCTTTAATATGTTTCCTTCATCTGTTTATTAT
>CAMVHW010000085.1 GCA_947167395.1 uncultured Bacteroidales bacterium | reverse complement strand
TGGGTATGCTTGCCACTGTCATCAACGCCCTCGCTCTATCCTCTGCCTTGGAAGCCATCGGGCAGAAAGTGAGAGTACTGACCAACGTTCGTATGGAGCCCATAGGTGAGTATTTCAGCAAACAGAAAGCCCTGCAACTGATGAGTGAAGGCTACGTGCTTATCTTTGCCGCAGGTACGGGTAACCCGTATTTTACCACCGATAGTGCAGCCTCGCTCAAAGCGATAGAAACAGAAGCCGACATATTACTCAAAGGCACGAGAGTGGACGGCATTTACACAGCCGACCCCGAAAAAGACAAGACTGCACAGAAGTTCAGCGAGATAACCTACGACGAAGTGCTGCAACGCCACTTGAAAGTGATGGACCTGACAGCCATTACGATGTGTATGGAAAACAATATGCCTATCTATGTGTTCGATATGGACGCGCAGGGCAATCTGCAACGAGTGATGAACGGCGAACAGATAGGCACACTCGTCAAACCGTAAAAACGACAATTCTTACCTAAACAACAATACTATGATTGAACCTAAACAAATCCAACAGCAAGCCTCCGAGCAGATGGAGTCGGCAGTTATGTATTTGGACGATGCGTTGGCACACATACGTGCCGGTAAGGCAAGTCCCCGTATCTTGGACGCAGTAAGAGTGGACTACTACGGTCAGATGAGTCCTTTATCGTCCGTAGCTACCATCACCACCCCAGATGCACGTACCATACAAATCCAACCCTGGGAGAAGAAAATGTTGAACGACATCGAACGTGCCCTCATCAATTCCAACATAGGTTTGGCCCCCAATAACAATGGTGAAGTCATTCGTCTTATTATTCCTCCTCTCACCGAAGAAAGACGTCGTGACTTGGCTAAACAATGTAAGGCAGAGGCTGAGAACGCTAAGGTAAGTATTCGCAATGCTCGCAGAGACGCTATTGACACGCTCAAAAAGCAAATCAAAGAAGGTCTGCCCGAAGATGCCGAGAAAGATGCAGAAAACGAAATGCAAAAACTGCACGACAAGTACATCAAACAGGTGGACGAAGTGTATGCCAAAAAAGAAAAAGAAATCATGACCGTCTGATGGTCAATCAACTCCGTATTTTTTCTCTTCTCTCTCTCTTGCTCATCGCTCAAAAGGCGATGAGTGGTGAGTCGTGGATAGACAACATATTGTCTTCACCCGTTTTAGGTATCCCTATCGTCAGTTACTCACCTGAAACATCGTGGGAGTTTGGCGGTGCCGTACAGGCATATTTTGTATGTGAAGGTCAAGACAAGATGTCGGTCGTTCAAGCCGTGGGAGCGTACTCGCTCAACAACCAATGGTACATTCGTCCCAAAGGCACTATATATGCAGGCAGAAAAAATAATTGGGTCATCAATTTCGACTTATCCTATCGCAATTATCCCAATATCTACTATGATTTAGGTAATGACTTTGTTCTCAAAGACGGCAAGTCGTATGGTTCCCAACAAGCCAATATGCGTTGCTATCCGTTAGTGAATCTTCCTGATAAGTGGTACATAGGTCCGCATATCCATTACCTCTATGAGCAAACCTCTTTTACCCCATCCGCCTCAATGTTAGGCATAGGCATAACGGCTCAATACGACAGTCGCGACCTGATTTATTACCCCTCCGGCGGCATCTTCTTTAAGACAAGCCTTCTTCATTACGAGTCACTTAACCAACACTTCTCACGTCTGCAATCCATTCAAACCGATTTAAGGCATTTTGTACCAATATATAAAAGCCTCATTTTTGCTTGGCAACTGAAAACCGAATGGACTATCGGACAAAACAGCCCATTTCAACTCATACCCGCCATAGGCGGTGAAGATCTGATAAGAGGCGTAAGAGCTGGTATGTTTCGCGACCAAGCAATGATGGCACTGCAAGGCGAATTACGTTTTCCTATAATATGGAGAGTGAGCGGAACGGTATTTGCCGGCATAGGAGATGTGTATAACCTCACCAACTGGCAATGGCGCACACCCAAAGTAGGCTATGGTGTAGGACTGAGATTAAAAATCAACAAATCAAACATAAACGTAAGATTTGACGTGGCACGCAATAACCTATATAAGTCGTGGAACACCATCAACAGTTATTCTTTCTATTTCACTACTATCGAAGCGTTTTAATATGCAAGGAATAGTTATCAAATCAACAGGAGCAGTGTATTGGGTTCAACCGCTTGACGATAGACAAGAGCCTATCGAATGTCGAATAAAAGGCAATTTCCGTATCAAGGGCATCCGCTCCACCAACCCCGTGGCAGTTGGAGATAAGGTTACCATAGAGCAGCAAGCGGACGGCACCAACTGGCTCACAGACATCGCACCACGTACCAACTATATCATACGACGCTCAACCAACCTGAGCAAACAAACACACATTCTGGCTGCTAACCTCGACCAAGCAGCACTATTGGTAACCATAGCCCACCCCGCCACTTCCACCACCTTCATCGACCGCTTTCTTGCCACAGCCGAAGCATACAACATACCTGCTATACTGCTGTTTAACAAAATAGACCTACTCACCCCGACAGAACTCAACACGCTAAAAGAATGGCAAACACTATACGAATCATTAGGCTACACCACACGTGCCATCTCTGCTCTTCAACTGGATCAAAAAGCACTCACACCGCTCTTTGAAAAAAAAGTAACTTTATTATCAGGCCATTCGGGAGTTGGCAAATCCACTTTCCTCAACGCCATAACAGGCAAAGAACTGACTCGCACCGCAGCCATATCGGACGCACACGACACAGGTATGCACACCACCACCTACTCACAGATGTACCACTTCGGTAACGGATGGCTCATCGACACTCCCGGCATCAAAGGTTTTGGAGCAGTGGAGATGGAGAAAGAAGAAATAAGTCACTACTTCCGCGAGATTTTCGCCATCGGTCGCCATTGTCGTTACGACAACTGTATGCACATAGGCGAACCACATTGCGCAGTTCAAGAAGCACTGGCAGAAAACAAGATTGCCCCCTCGCGATTCAATAGTTACCTGTCCCTGTTAGGCGACTGCGATGAGGCTAAATACAGATAAACATTATGCCTGTACTAACAAAATACATACAAGGTCGCGAATATGTCTTTTGCCAATGGCGACGCAAATGGGTACGACTGACACCGGAAGAGCGTGTGAGGCAGACCTTTCTTATGTATTTGGTTGAGCAGTTCAATTATCCCTCGTCACATATAGGCGTTGAGATAGCCCTGCCTACGGGTCAGCGTTCAGATGCCATCATCTATGATGACTACCTCAAACCGCTTATGCTCATTGAGTTTAAGGCACCAACGATAACACTTAACAACCGTACATTAGACCAAGCCGCTGTATATAACCGTATGCTTAAAGTGCCGTGGCTGATACTGCATAACGGCGAACAAACACTGGTGGCATATATAAACCAACATTCTATACAATTCATTTCACATATTCCTGCTTATGGAGAGAATTATCCAACTGAATGATATGTTAGACACTGCCGCTTTCTACGGCGTGAACAACCAAAATATGATTTGCCTGAAAAACCAGTTTCCGACCGTCAAACTGGTGGCTCGCGACTGCCGTATAAAAGCCTCCGGCGCAGAAAAGACCTTAGACGCGTTTGAGCAAGCACTGCACCAATGCGAACAACTATGCCTGAAAACAGGACACTTGTCAGAAAAAGAGATTCTGCAACTGCTGCACGGCGAAAAGGTGGAGGAAAAGAAAGACGAAGACCTCATTCTTTATGGCGTACACGGTAAGGTCATTTCGGCTCGCAGCGAGCACCAACAGCAACTGATGAAAGCCTACACTCATAACGACCTGCTCTTTGCTATCGGTCCTGCCGGCAGCGGCAAGACTTATACGGCTATCGCACTTGCAGTCAGTGCACTCAAAAACAAAGAAGTGAAACGTATCATTCTTTCCCGACCGGCTGTGGAAGCAGGTGAGAAATTAGGTTTCCTCCCGGGCGATATGCGCGATAAAATCGACCCCTATCTGCAACCGCTCTATGACGCACTACAAGATATGATTCCCGGAACCAAACTCAACGAATATATGGAGCGTGGTATCATACAGATAGCACCACTGGCTTTTATGAGAGGACGAACACTCTCGGATGCCGTTGTTATTTTAGATGAAGCACAAAACACAACCATACCGCAAATCAAAATGTTTCTCACTCGCCTGGGTATAAACGGCAAGATGATTGTTACAGGCGACCTGACACAAATCGACCTGCCTGCTTCACAACGTTCGGGCTTGGCTGATGCCGTGGACAGACTCTGCCAAGTAAAAGGCGTACAAGTGATTAGGTTCACAGAAAAAGACATTGTACGACACCCCTTGGTAGGACGTATCGTACAAGCCTATTCCAAACAACAAGACGCACAAGCCTCTTCTCAACAACAAACCGACTAATCGATTCGGCTCAGTTTGGCATACAAGAGCAACAGCGTCTTTTCACCTACACGGTCAAAACGTATATCGATTTTCTCATTGTCGTTATCCACATACACGCGAAGTACCGTTCCCGTGCCGAACACCTTATGCTCCACCCTGTCTTCCGGCTTCCACTCGCTGAACAGCGACTTACGAGATTTCTTGCTGTCGTTATTCACTTTATTGAGAGTGCGACCTTGCACCTGAACCGTGTCAGTATTTGCCACATTGGTAATAGAAGGCTGTGGTTTATTAAACGGAGTAAAGGACGGAGATATAGAACTGCCCATACTGACACGAAGATACTGTCTGTCTATATCGGTCAGAAAGCGCGAAGGAGAAGCAAACGATACCGATCCGTTACGGAAACGCGACTTGCAGTAACTCAAATAGGCATGCTCCATAGCACGGGTAATAGCCACATATAATAAACGACGCTCCTCCTCAATCTCAGAAGGTAGGGTACAATACTGCGAGGGAAACAGATTCTCCTCCAAACCAACAATAAACACCTGCGGGAACTCCAAGCCCTTGGCGGCATGTACGGTCATCAGCGTAACACGAGGAGTTTGGTCTTTTAGGTTCTCGTCTTGGTCTGTAAGCAGACTCACCTCCGAAAGGAAATCCTGTATCGGGGTAAAATCAATACCCTCACTCATACGCTGGTCAACAAAGTCGTGTATGCTACTCAATAACTCTTCTAAGTTTTCTTTTCTGTCCCTGTCTTCGGGGTTCTTGCTTTCTTGTTCAGCCGTAGCCATCAAGCCTGACAAAGTGAGCATCATTTCCGCAAAGTCGTAAGCACTGACTGTATCTATCTTATCTATCAGCGTCTGCATCAGTTTGGCAAAATCCTTCAAACGCTTCATCGTCGTAACCGACACATTGAGCGAGTGTTCAACAGGATGAGCCACCACTTCCAGCATTCCGCACTCGTCCTTGATGGCTTTCTCCGAAATCTTCCTGACAGTCATATCGCCTATTCCTCGTGCCGGATAGTCTATTATGCGTTGCAACGACTCGTTGTCCAACGGATTGGCTGCAAGGCGAAGGTAAGCCAACGCGTCTTTTATCTCCTTACGCTGATAGAACGACACACCCCCATAGATACGATAAGGCAGATTAAGTTTCCTCAACTCATTCTCAAACACACGCGACTGAGCATTGGTGCGATACAACACCGCCACCTCATTCAGCCGCTTGGCATACTTCTTCTTAATTATCGCAGCCACAGCAGCAGCCTCCTCCTTGTCCGTACCATAAGATGTTAACTGGATAGGCTCACCGACAGCCTTTTCTGAAAAAATCTCCTTATATATCTGATTCTCATTATGATGTATCAAACTATCGGCAGCCAACACAATAGTCTGCGTAGAACGATAGTTCTGCTCCAACTTAAACAACTTGGCATCGGGATAACTGTTCTGAAAGGACAATATATTACGTATGTCTGCGCCACGGAAAGAATATATAGACTGAGCATCGTCACCCACTACGCACACATTATTTTCGGGTTCACCTAACATACGAACCAACAGATACTGTACATAATTAGTGTCTTGATACTCATCTACAAGCACATACTTGAATATGCTCTGATAGTACTTTAACTTATCGCTATTGGTTTGAAACAAAAGACAGGTGTTCTTCAACAAGTCGTCAAAGTCCATTGCGTTGGCAACACGCAAACGCACATCGTATAGGCGATATACATCAGCCATCGCATATAATCTATCAAACTTATCTCGCTGATTGAAAGCCTCATTACGAGCATAACTCTCGTATGACACAAGTGCATTCTTGGCTGCTGATATACGTGACAGAACTAAACTCGGTTTATAAATCTTATCGTCCAACTGCAACTCCTTAACCACTTGTTTGACAAGAGATTTACTATCCGTGGTGTCATAAATGGAAAAATCGCGAGTATAGCCTAATACACTTGCCTCTTGTCTTAACAAACGAGCACATATACTATGGAACGTTCCCATCCATAGGTAGCGAGCATCGCTCTCCGGAACAAGATTGAAGATACGCTCCTTCATCTCACGAGCAGCCTTATTG
>CAMVHW010000084.1 GCA_947167395.1 uncultured Bacteroidales bacterium | reverse complement strand
TATTATATTTCTCTTGAATTTGGTTGTTAAGATTATATTTATTTATATTTGTTTATTAACTCTTCCACTTTGCTTATCCACGCTTCGTCGTCAGGGGCTAACAGCGTTTGCAGTCCTACTTGTTGTCCGCCGTCTATATTAGGCTGAAGGTCGTCAATATATAGTGTTTCCTGCGGATTGATACCTGTCTTTTCTATCAGCAACTGATAGGCACGCAAATCGGGTTTGGCTATATGAATCTCATTGGAGAAGAATATGCCGCTTGACAGATTTATCTCAGGCAGATTCTGATACACCCAATCCACGTGTGTGTCGTTGATATTACTCAATATATAGAAAGGAATGTTCCTTTCGTGTAAATGCAACAACAACTCTCTCTTTCTTTGTTGCACAGGCAGCAGCATAGCCAACCAAGCCTCAATAATCTGTTCTTTCGTTACGCCTTTTTTGCAGTATTGCAGTATCTTACCGCAGAATTGGTCGGTCGTTATTTCTCCTATTTGGTACAAGTCAATCAATTTGGAACTATGTCCTCCCAATAGTCCGTCGGCTGTTATCAACGACGTTTGTGCATTATCTTCTTTTCTTTCGACTAACTGCCCAAACGCTTTCAGCGAGCGTTTAGGGTCAATATCAACAAGTACATGACCGAGGTCAAAGATTATGTACTTAATCATTAAATTTTTCCTCCCAAGTATTATGAGTTATTCCCATTAGTTTAAGCATTTGCTCGTGCGACTCGTGCAACATACGCTCCACTTCGTCTCTACGAGGTTTGGTTGTATCGGGGTAGATAGGCTCGCCTATCTCTACTGTCAATAATGGTTTGTCTTTGGGACCGAACAGACGATAGATACCTGTTCGCTCACGATAGTTAATGGCACAAGGCAGAATAGGCTTATTATATTTATATGCCATAGAAAAGGCTCCTTTTTGGAAAGGACGCAGGGGTTTATAGAAGTCCCATCTCGCTGCCTCGGGGAAGATATGAAACCACGCTTTCCTTTCGTTAAAGGCATCGAAGGCGGCATTAAACTTCTTAAGTGCAGCCATATTATTCTCCGGTATGGGTACTCCGCCCACCACACGCATAAAGAAATTGAATTTGGTTGAGAAATTAGGCGCAAACATAGGAATACGTGTTGTATAGCCGGCATGTACGCCTATCAAGACGGCAGGGCAGTCGATAAAATAGCAGTGGTTGGCAATGGTGATTGCACCGTTAGGCATTTGTTTCTTATACTGTCTAAGACGCTTACGACCGTGAACACGCAATCCCATAGCCGTATAGAGATAAATGCCAAGACTGATATAAAGGATGAATATATAACTTATGAAGTTCAGAAAACGATACTTCAATGAGCGGTCGTCGTATGGATAGTTCTCGTCGATAGCGATTTGTCTATCGTGTGATATGCGCGAAAGCCGGGCGTGCGGGTCGTCCTGCGGGTAGGTCTTGCCTATTTCGGGTATGTATGTTCCCTCTGTTACTTGGAGGTCGTCGTAGCGAATGTTAGCCATAATAGTTATAATACCAATTTATTGAATAGACCTTGACGGTATTTGTCTTGCATAAGGAGGTTGAACTTAAATTGTCCGTCGCGGAATCCGTCGGCAAGACATAGTTCTTTGAAGCGCGAATAGGCATTGCCTACCAACAAGTGTCCCTTGGGTTCTTTGAGGCGCATTGAGTTGCGCTTGCTCTCATACTCAATGTTGAGTTGTTGCATAGCCTCGTCCACCTCTTCGGTAAGGCGTGGCAATAGAGCCGTCACTTTATCCACATCTTTCTTTGCAGGTTCAAAATAGAACTCGTAAGCCGATTCTTCAGCATTGGCAAAGCCTACAAAGAAAGGCAGACGCAAGTTGTGTATCTCAGCCACATGATGTACGGCACGTATAAACTGTGCTTCATATAGTTTTTCACCGGTAAGCGAAACTATACCATTCACCTTTGAGACGAAATGTACAGTGGGTGAATTGATATACCTACCGCCCACCTCCACTATGTCGTTCATATTATAGCGATATAGACCGCAGTCGGTAGTTATATAAACGCAATATCTGTGTCCGCGTTCCAGTTCGCTTATCTGCAAGAAATGCTTGTTGTTCATATCCAGTTCCTGCTCATCCACAAACTCATAGTAGTGGTATTGTGGGAACAAGACGCTATCGTTGGAAGCATCCACGGGGTGTCCGAAACGACATTCGGTGGCTATATATCCCAGTTCGGTGTATCGTGTCTGTTGCCAGTTAAAGCGGTCGTGGAACTTCTCCATATAGAGTTTGGCGTTTCCGCATTTCCATGTACTCAGTATCTGCAAATATGGGAAATACTGCTTGGGTGAAGGCGTGGCATATCGCTGACGCAGTTGGCGCAGTTGTTTGGCTCGCTCGGGGTTGGCGTGAAGGTAAGGGGCTATCACCTCTTTGATTTTGTCGTCTATCTCCACGGAGAACTCACCCTTCTCTATGTCGTCTGCCATTTGGTCTAAATGTTCATCTACGGTATGCAGCAGTTCGACTATAGTGGAGGGGTTGGCAGTAGCCCAAAAAGTAAGGTCTTCCCACTGTATGGCGAGGCACATAATGACGTAGTTACGTATTCGCGGGTCGTCTATGGTCATCACGTCGGGCGGTGCTGTATAGCGTTTGCGCAAGATATGAGGAATCTCTTTGACCAACACACCGCTGACAGAGCCGTATAAAGTGCCGTCAGGTGCATAGCCTTCCACCTCTTTGCCCACTATCTGCAATATATGTCCTCCGAATGCCCTCGGACGTTGGCGTATGAAGATATAGAGCCAATGTTCGGACATACGGTGGTAGAGATTATATAGATACATACGGCTGATCGGCACCCATTTAGGTTTGCCGGTTGTGCCGGACGTGGTGGCATACATAATAGGTCTTCCGGATATAATCACGTCTTTTTCACCGTTCTTCTGTCTTTCCACATAAGGACGCAGTTTCTCGTAGTCGTTAGGCTTGACTGCACGTTGATAGCGTATAAACAGTTGTTCGGGGGTGGTGGCTTGCAGTATCTCGGAGAAGTGGTGCGCCTTACCATATTCGGTATATTGGTTATGGCGCAAGATACGCTGCAAAGTCTTATAAGCAGAAAAATTGGGGAAACGCGAAGCCTTACGCAAGTGCAGATGCCTTACTATTCCCAAAAAGAATATTCCTATATTGATGATTAAAGGTATAAAAGGTTTGTGTCGCATAATATATTAGTTTACAGCAAATGCTGCATAAATAAATTTCTCAATATCTTCTTTCCATACTCCCCAGTTATGTCCTCCGCTATGCTTAACCACAACGCAAGGTATATGTGCTTTACGCAAATACTCGGCATATTTGAGTCCTGACTTGCGGAACACATCGCCGTTACCAATGCCAATCCAGAAAGTTGTGCCGTGAGGCAAAGAAGGGTTAATACACCACTCTTCTTCCATTACAGGCACTTGACCCTTGAATATAACAGGTGAAAACAAACCTACGTATGCATATTGCCCGGGGTACATATTGGACAAGTTGGCAGCCTGCATAGCACCATTACTCAGTCCGGCAATGGCTCTGTCGGAAGGTATATGACTGATACGATACAAGGAATCGGAGAAGAACTCTATCTCCTGAAAATACTCTTTGAAATTACCACGACGATTCTTAAAGTATCCTAAAAAAACCGCCAATGTACTCTTATCTCCCTTGCCCCAAATATACTTACCTGAATTAGTATTGGGCATTACCACAATACACGGCTTGATAATATGGTTCTCTATCATACTGTCCAACACGGACTGTATATTACCATCTCTTACCCATGAGCGTTCGTCGCCATTAACACCGTGAAACAGATACAACACAGGGTACGAAGTTGTATCGTCTTTATAATAACATTCAGGTATATAGTATTGTATAGGACGATTGTTGAGAGCCGAAGCGGTCGGCATCTCATATCGCTCTATCGTACCTTCCGCAAAAACGTTAGATAAAGAAAAAAGGCAAATAAAAAAAGAAATAAAGATTTTTGATGCCATAAGTGACACTTTTTATTCTTTATAAACCAATCTTATGTTGTCCACCCATAGAGTATTACCCGGATGACCGACAAAAGCCTCATAACAGCCGGAAGAGCAACTGATTATGATATGAGTAGGTTCAGCGTTGCTATAACCTTCTTCATTAACAAGCACCATCTTACCTTTGGAATTGCGAGCCTTGAACACTTGTCCGCCTGCTCCCATATAAGACTTATAGTCAGACCGTTTAGTTATCTCATCGCCCCAAAGAATAGGAATACGATGGTCGTTTTGCCAATCTATTGAATTATATACTCTTTCATAACCGGTGCCTACCCTATATGCGTGTATGTTGCCGTCTTGGTCCTCCCAACGCTTTTGCAAAAAGACGGACATAACAGCAGCGTCGCGACCTTTCTTCTTGGTAGGTTTGGAAACTGCCTGCGCATAAATAATCTCGTCCGAATCCTCTATTTTTGCTTTATAATCCAACAGCATTGCCACCGGGTGCTTGGTAAAAGGAACGCCCATATCCACGACTGCATACGGGTCTTTGGTGCCTTCGTTGTTCACCGGCTCGGAAGTCTTACCGGTAAAGATAGAGCCTGCCACCATCACTTTGAGGCGAATTATACCTATTGCTATGACACTGTCCATCTTGCTGTCCATACGACAGCAATAACCTTTGCCACGCTTTTCGGGATAGACGGTACCCGAAGCCTTCTCTATACCTGCCACCTTGGCGTATGCACTGCTAACCGTCCACGGGCAGCCCGCTTGACCATATACGTATGGTTGGTTCTGACGAATGGTATCGGTAGGACCGATGGCATACAACACGCGCGTCTTACCGCCTATCATACGCGACTCTTTTATATAACGCACAGCCCATTGCTCCATATCACCAAAAGGAACAGGCTCTATACGTTCCTGCGCATTAACAAAGCATAATGAAACTATGCTTACTACTAAACAAATATATCTTTTCATTTTGATTGTCTTTCTTTAACTGTTTTTTCTACTAAATCCATAATCATTTCGCACGTACTCGGCTGCGAATTAAGCCTTTGACTCTCTTGCATTTTCTCACGATATGCTTTATCATTGGCAAGACGTATGGCGGCTGAAACCTGTTCTTTTATGTCCTCTGAATAGAACGACATATTTCTTTCGTGGCAGAACTTGGCATTCTCGTCTTCTATACCGGGTATAGGGGCAGTATGCACCAAAGGTATGTTTTTAGTTATCGTTTCCGTGGTGGTTATTCCGCCGGGCTTGGAAAGCACAACATCGCAAGCGTCCATCAACAACGGTATTTGGTCTGTAAAACCGATAGGACAAACACGCGGGTCATTAGCAAAATCCTTTCTGATAATACGTAAATTATCTTCGTTTCTGCCACATACACATATAACACGGCTATTAGGACGCATATTGGCAACAAACTCTTTGATTATGACTGACATATTACCAAAGCCCATACTGCCGGACATGACCAAATACCAACGGCTCTTATTCTCCGTACTGTCCTGCTCTGTCAAATGAAAGCCTAAAATCTCGGCAATGCGTTTGCGAGCCTCGTCTTTGTCTAAACGATTCTCTATAAGGTCTTTGCTGACAGGAATACCAAGAGGAAGCAATTTGTTCTTATCAAAACCATCACCCACCCAAAGAGGGATAAGGTCTTTATGAGGAAGTATATACCAATCCAACTCCGTGTCATTAAGGAAGGGATGGATGGTATAGTCGGTCATTACAAAAAAAGTAGGGATATGCAATTTACCTTCACGCTTGAGAGCCGTCAGTTTTTCAGCGGAAAAAAGATGCACAGACACAACGGCATCGTATTGGTGTTCGTCTATGTAATGCCACAACCTGCGCCAATACATCTTATTCACCCAATAGATAGGGGAATGTTTGTGCCCGTTAAGGTTTCTTGATACCCACATCGCAAATTTGTATATCTTGGAAAACGGGTTGAATCCCCTTGTACTATTAACATAAGCCTTGCTGACTGCCTGCGAGTTAGTGGATGCGCTATTGGGTTTGGAGATAGAAAGTGTATCTTTCATATCCACTTCCATACCTCGTGCTTTCATTGCATTCATCAGTGCCTTGCCCGCCGAGTTATGACCCTCGCCGGTATTGGCGGATAGAATCAGAATTTTCATAAATACACAATTATCAAAAATTGCCGCAAGTGTACGCCTATTTTTTGACATACACAAAAAACGACAAAAATCTTTTCTCTTTTAGCAAAAGGGTTGTACTTTTGCGGCGTTACACTGAATAATAGGAAACACTATGTATAAACGTATTTTACTTAAACTTTCAGGCGAAAGTCTGATGGGTCAGCAAGGCTATGGTATAGACAGCCTGCGTCTGGGGCAATATGCAGAACAAGTTAAGTCTATTGCTCAACAAGGAGTGGAGATAGGTATAGTCATCGGCGGCGGAAACATCTTTCGCGGTTTGAGCGGAGCGAGCAAAGGTTTTGACC
>CAMVHW010000083.1 GCA_947167395.1 uncultured Bacteroidales bacterium | reverse complement strand
CCTGATCTTGATGTTTCGCTCTCCAGTCGCCTGCCAATATCAATGCTCCGACGAGCGATGTGTACTTTGGTTTGCAATACTCGTCGTCAGTTTTACGGTCTAACAAATAAGCGTGACTACCATACATAACAGAGACCTGTGTCCGCTCTTGTATATAAGGTATCAGACCTTGAAGCATACTGCCACCACCGGTAATGTATATACGGCTAATACGCGACATAAAAGGTTGTAAGGCTGTCAGGGCAGGCTGAACCATCTCGCTCAACTTCATCTCTATAACCTGCGCCAACTCCTTGAAAGTAACTCTAATCTCTTGCTCGGCAGAGGTATTGCTCGGCATAGTCATCACCTGATCCTTCTCTACAAAACGAGCAGAAGCATTGCCATACATACACTTTATTCGTTCAGCATAATGAAAAGGAACACCTTGCTGCTCAATAAAACGAGAGATATGCCAACCGCCAAGAGGAATGACCTTGTTAAACAAGTATTCGTTGCCCTTATACACACTCACAGTAGTCGTTTGTGCGCCAAAATCTATAAGCGCACAGCCCTCCTTCAATATGTCGCTATCCTCTGCCGATATGGCACTGAGTATAGCATCGGGACGAACAAAAGTACGCTCCACAGTAACCTTGGCATTGTTAAAACTCTCATTGAGTTTGCCTATCGCTTCCTTATGCCCTACAAAGGCCGTATAATGACCTTCTATAACAGCAGCCTTCTGAGTAGGTAACAATTCTTCGTCTTGCTCCTTGCCATCAAGTATAAAATATGAAGGAATTGCATCAAAAACACCGACACCTTCATTGTGTTTCTCTATCTTATCGATACATTCCTGTCGCAACTCTTCCTTTAATTCTTCCGTGATAAGACGCGGATGAATAAGGTCACGCTTAGCACGAACATCTACTATCTGCATATCACGACCGCCTATAAGAGTAAAGGCAGATGGGATGGTTTCTATATTCAAACGGTTGGACAATAAATGTAGCAACTCATTGATTAAGAAACTTGCATTATTGGCATTACTGACTATTCCTCTATCTACACACGCAAACTTATCACTCTCCTCGTATGCTAACACGTGCAACAAATCAACGTCTAAACGCTCGGCTAACATAGCACGTACACTATGACTGCCTAATTCAATTGCCACCAACGGCAAACCTTGAACAGAATGGGTTTTCGGCTTCTTGGGCATAACTTATCACTTTATTATTTTCGTCCTACAATCTGATTTTCATATCGTGCATCCAATTCTTTATACATAACTCCTTCCGGCAAATCGTATTGAGCCTTCTCCTGAAAAATACGTACTTTATGCAGTTTGTTCTTATAATCACTTATTTGACCTAAAAGGATTCGCGGAGCAGGGTGGGGCTGATAAAGCACATACTGCATTCCTTCCCTGACTTCAATACGGACTATACGAGGCTGCCAATAAGTGTTATCGTTCAACCATTCCACCAAATCGGCTATCTCCTCACGAGCCATGCGCTCTCCTATATGACCACTTGCCACCATCACCTTCGTGCTCACACTGCGGCTTATAGGCATTACCTTCCTGTCGGTGTCTATATAATAACTCTCGGTCGGAGTAACCACTTTCAGCAACGGCACACGCTGACTTAAAGCAACGACAACCGTACTGTCATCCTGCAAATAACACTCTGCCGTCTTTATTAAACTATGCGACCGTACTGCTTCTTCTATCGCCTGCGTGGAAAGGTCTGACATAGAACGACCTATTGGAAACAAATCTTTTGACTTTAACAAGACCTTAATATCGTTTTGACTGACATACTGACGCTCCGCCTGATCCTCTATTCGGATATCAATATGACGACAAATACGATTATCTTCAACACGGTTTGACAATACTGCCACAACAACAATAGCAGCCATAACCAACACTATACCAACACATTGCCATATCTTTTTTGTATCAATCTGCATAATTCACATCATTTTTCCGGTCAAATCAATCTGCATACTTCTTAACTATCGTTGATATAGGTTCAACCAAACGATCTATATCGCCCGCGCCCAAGGTCAATAGGGTAGTGGGAGAGTCCATATTCTTATTTATTAGACAATCAATATATTGCAATATATCTTCTTTGGATACGACCACTGCTTTTTCTCCTATTTTCTTTGCCAACACATAGGAGGTAACACCTTCAATGGGCAATTCACGAGCAGGATATATAGGCAATAGGATAACTCGATCCATAGTACCTAATATAACAGCAAAATCGTCCATAAAATCACGAGTACGAGTAAATAAATGGGGCTGAAAAATACCTATAATCTGATTGTTATGATACAACCTACGAGTGGAAGCAATGGTAGCACTCAACTCCATCGGATGGTGAGCATAATCGTCTATAAAAGTGAGGGTAGGGGACTGAACGTGTATATTAAATCTCCTGTAAACACCTCTAAATGAGCGCAATCCCTCTCTCATTACGGCTTCACTTAACCCTTCTTCCCAAGCCACAGCCAAAGCCGCGACAGCATTCTCCACATTGATCCAAGCAGGAACGCCTAACTCCATATCATTCAAAATAATATGCTGCTCATTGTCTGAATTATATACGTGAAAATCAAAATAAAGACGACCTTCGTTATAATGTATATTATCTGCATAATAATCAGCCTTTTCTTTGGCACTATACGTCCGTATCTCACAACCGACATTATGCACTTGATAACCCTTTTTAAGAATTATTATCTCCTTCACCAAACGGGCATACTCATCAAATCCCTCTTGATATTTTTCAGCCGTACCATATATGTCTAAATGATCAGGGTCAATAGATGTAATGACGGAAATAGCCGGATGTAAACGTAAAAAGGAACGATCGTATTCATCGGCTTCAACTACAACTCGCTCACTTTCAGACGACAATATGAGGTTGGAATTCTCATTAAGACTGATACCGCCCAAAAAGGCATTTATGCCTTGTCGGGTTATGTTAAATAGATGAGCAATAAGGGTACTTGTAGTAGTCTTGCCATGGGTTCCTGCAACGCATAAGGCACGCATATTGTGCGTTATATCACCTAACACCTCTGAACGCTTTTTGATTACGTATCCGTTGGTATTAAGATACTTATACAATGCCGTATCAGACGAAACGGCAGGAGTCCATACAATTAAACATTCGGCAGGAGAGAGCCAAGCGGGAAGTTCCGAAGGAGAATCGTCATAAAGAATAGAAATGCCTTCTTTTTGCAGACTATTCGTAATAGGAGAAGGTGTACGGTCGTAACCGGCAACAGTTTTGCCCTTATGAATGAAATATCGTGCCAAAGCACTCATACCAATTCCGCCAATACCCAAAAAATATACACCCTTGACTTTTAACATAATCAATTAACCAATTCACCATTGATATTAAACATATTCACTTAATCAGTAAACGAGGCTGCAAAAGTAAAAATAAATATCTCGACAATCAACTTATAGTTATCATTTTTTTGAAAAAACACATTTTTATTTATATATATTGTATTTTCACCTTATCTTTGCGGTCTGCATTAGTCCTTTTACGCCTAATTGCAGTTATGTAAAATAGTATTTATACAGTATGGTACTTAAACTTGGAGAAATTGAAGAATTTGATGACGAAGAAGTAGAGGACGTCATCCCTATCATGTCAGGTAACGATGTAGAAAAACCTATTGAAATAAACGACGGAGATGTGCTGGGAGTGCTACCGTTGAAGAATATGGTTCTTTTCCCCGGTGTGTTGCTCAATGTAACTGTTTCCCGTCCTCATTCTCAGCGTATGGTTGTTACAGCATACAATCAAGACAAACTGCTTGCCGTATGCTGTCAAAAGAAAAAAGATATTTCCTCACCCACTTCCAAAGACCTATATAATTTAGGTACTGCCGCTCGAGTTATCAGGGCAATGCAAATGCCCGACGGCAGTGTTATGATTATTCTGGAAGGTATTGACCGTATTGAAGTTACGGAGTTTATGGAAACGAAACAGAATATGTTTCGTGCCAAAATTAGGGTCTTCAACGAAGTCTTTCCTCAGGTTGGCGACAAAGAGTTTTTGGCTGTTGTGTCAAGCCTTAAAGAGCAGGCAGTCAAGATAGTACAGAATAGCGGCAACTTCTCTATAGACGCTGCTATGACTCTTCGTAGCATAACCAATCCCCCTACCCTTGTTAATTATATTTGCGTCAATTTCGGTTTGTCAATTGCCGACAAGCAGAAACTGCTTGGCGTGGAGTCTATTCAACAACGTGCTCTCAAACTGCTTGAACTGCTTAATCACGAGGTTCACATGTTGGAGATGAAGGCTGAGATTCAGAGCAAAACGAACGAAGAGATAAACAAAAATCAGCGCGAATGGTATCTGCAACATCAGTTGGAAACGATACAAAAAGAACTTGGCGATACATCGGAAGACACTGTGCGTCAGATGAAAAAACGTGCCAAGAACAAGAAATGGAATAATGAAATTAAGGCATTATTTGAGGACGAAGTGAAGAAACTGCAACAGATGTCAACCCATTCGCCGGAATATGCCACCGAGCAGAACTACATCGACCTTCTTTTGGATTTGCCTTGGAATGAATACACGGAAGACAACTATGACATACACAATGCGCAGAAAGTACTTGACGAGGATCACTATGGAATGGAAAAAGTGAAGGAGCGTATAGTGGAGTATTTGGCAGTATTAAAGCAAAAAGGTGATATGAAGTCGCCTATCATTTGTTTGTATGGTCCTCCGGGTGTAGGTAAGACCTCTTTGGGCAAGTCGGTGGCTCGTGCGTTAGGTCGTAAATATGCTCGCATCTCGTTAGGCGGTTTACACGATGAAGCGGAGATACGCGGACATAGGAACACATATATAGGTACAAGGCTTCTAATCCCGTCTTTGTCTTGGACGAGATAGACAAAATAGGTGTTGATTATAAGGGTGATCCAACATCGGCATTATTGGAAGTCTTGGATCCGGAACAGAACAACACTTTCCACGACAATTATCTCGATGCCGACTATGACTTGTCGAAAGTGCTTTTTATAGCCACAGCCAATACGCTTGACTCTATCCCTCGTCCCCTACTCGACCGTATGGAACTCATAGAGATGACCGGCTACATAGTGGAAGAAAAAGAGGAAATTGCGAAGCGATATATCATTCCCAAGCAGTTGAAAGAACACGGACTGAAAAAGACGCAACTGCGCTTAAATAAGAACATTATTCGTCATCTTATAGACGATTATACACGCGAGTCGGGTGTGCGCTCGTTAGAACGCCAAGTCGCAACTCTATGCCGTAAGATTACTAAACAAATAGCATTAGACGAACCATACGCGACAACGCTCACCGAACAAGACTTGGTAACTTATTTAGGTAAGCCCAAGTACACTCGTGAGTTATACGAAGACAATAGATATATCGGTGTAGTAACCGGGTTGGCTTGGACGCAAGTGGGGGGTGAGATATTGTTTATCGAAACGGCATTATCTCCTTCCAAGACCCCTACCCTGACCTTGACAGGCAATCTTGGTGACGTGATGAAAGAGAGTGCAACGCTGGCTCTTACATATATTAAGTCGCACGCTGAACAGTATGGTATTTCCGCAAAGGATTTGAATTCACAGTCTGTCCATATTCACGTACCCGAGGGTGCCATACCAAAGGATGGTCCTTCTGCGGGCATAACGATGACAACGGCGATGGTGTCTGCCTTCACCAAACGCAAAGTTCGTCCTCGTATCGCAATGACGGGCGAGATGACCCTGCGTGGAAAGGTGCTGCCTATCGGCGGTGTCAAAGAGAAGATCTTAGCCGCCAAGAGAGCCGGCATAACCGACCTTATCTTGTGTGAAGACAATCGCAAAGATGTGGACGAGATACCACAGGTGTATTTGCAGGGCTTAACCTTCCACTATGTAAAAGACATATCAGAGGTTATAGATTACGCTTTGCTCTAATTGTGTTTTCTTATGGGCTTATTACTCACATTCCTGTTTTTGGCGATGGCAATATCGTTCCTGTGTTCCACACTGGAGTCGGTATTGATGACCACTACTCTGAGTTACATCACTATGCGCGAGCAAGAGGGGTATAAACCTGCCTCTCTTATGAAGTCATATAAAACGGAACCGGACAAGGCACTTGCAGCCATCTTGTCGTTCAATACGATAGCCAACACGGTTGGTGCTGCCGGCGTAGGACAACAGGCAACACTGGTCTTTGGCAGTCATTGGTTTGGTTTGGTCAGTGCCATAACGACCTTGCTCATTCTTATTTTTTCGGAAATCATACCAAAGAAATTAGGCACGACCTATTGGAAACACCTAATGGGATTTACATCCTATATGATTCGCATACTGATCTTTGTTATGTATCCTTTTGTATTGTTAATCGGTTGGATATCACGTTTGTTTCCCGAGTCGGAGGAGGCTACTGTCAGTCGCGACGAAGTAGTGGCAATGGCAAGCGTAGGTGAGGAAGAAGGAGTAATAGAAGAGGACGAGCAAAAGATAATTCATAACG